>JACVXW010000052.1 GCA_015661135.1 Chloroflexota bacterium | reverse complement strand
CGGGCGGACGAGCTGGGCGTGGCGACGCACGACCGGAAGCCCGCGTCCGTCAAGAATCGAGCGGAGCGCCTCGTCCCGACCTGTCGCGTAGAGGATGACCCGGGTGGTCCGGTCCGCTCCGACGGCCGCCACGTGGTCAGCGGCACGCCCGAGGGCATGGCCGAGCAGAAGGGCCTCGATGCCGCAGCCTCGGTGGTCGGGTTCGATGTTCACGATGCAATCGATGCGGCGTTCGCCGTTCGCCATCTCCTCCCATGAGGTTCGACCATAGGCGACGACCGTCCCGTCAAGCTCCACGAGGGCACAGTCCCGGGGCAGGTCGGCGTGCTCCAGGTGTCCGTAGTAGTTGTCCATGTCGGCCACGCTGCCGAGCTCGGCGTCACCGTTGAAGGCCCGCACGGCCGCGGAGACGCGGGTCATGGCGGGATGGTCCTCCGGACCTCGATAGGCCCGGAGGACGAGGTGACGGGCGGGGGACGAGGCGTTCATCTCAACCCACCCGCTTGAGCTTGCCGGTGCGCTTCGCGTAGCGCTCGGCACGGCCGAAGGCCCACAGGCCGAATGGAATGAGGACGATCCCCATCGCCACGAGCGGCCAGACATCGCCGATGAGCTCGCTCACCGACGCGCCGTCGATGAGACCCCTGCGGACCCCGTCGATGGCATACGTGGCCGGCGACAGTCGCGAGATCACCTGCATCCAGCCGGGCAGGACCTCGATCGGGTAGTAGACGCCGCTCACGAGGAGCAGCACCGACTGCAGGACGAACGTCATCTGCGCTCCTCGCTCCACGTACAGGAGCGGGAGAATCGCCGCGAGCATCGCGATCCCGACGAAGCTGAACGACCCGAGGACGAAGAACGTCACGACCGTCAGCGGGTTCGCACTCCCGACCGCAAGGTTCGGGAAGAACACGATCATCGCGAGGAGGATCGCGGCGGTATGGACGAGGCCGAAGACCATCGCATAGGCCACCGACCCCAGGAGGTGGGTGGAGCGATGGACGGGGGCCATCATCGTGTACTCGAGCGTGCCTTCCCAGCGCTCGACGGAGATCGTCTCGGCGATCCAGCTGAAGACCACCGACAGGTAGTTCCAGAAGATCGCTCCGACCATCAGCGTCAGGAGCAGGCGTGAATCGCCGAACTGGGCGCCGATGAACGAGATCGACAGGGCGCCCGCCGCCGAATAGACGAGGAATGCGAGCTCCCAGCCCCAGTAGCGGCGACTCAGGTTGAAGTTGCGCTCGACGAAGGCATACGAGGCCTTCAACTCGTGCGTCAGAAGCGTCATGAGCGTGACCTTTCGATCAAGTGGTCCGTCCGACCCTTCGGGGCTGGACAGACGCGATGGCCGGCTCCGCCGCGAGCCGCTCACCCAGCTGGATCAGCCGGCGCGCGGTTCGCTGACGGAGCGAGAGACGGTGGCGGTGCCGCGCCTGGTCGGCGAGGCGTTCCTCCGCGGCCTGGCGGTGCAGACGATCGATCCGATCGTGCGCGAGCCGCAGGCCCTGATCTGTACCGGTAAACATCTGCTGGTTCCTTCCTCAGTCGTCTTCCCCGGCCTCGACCTCTTCGACGTCGTCGTCGAGGCTTCTGCCGGTGTAGGTCATGAACACGTTGTGGAGCGTCGGCTCCTGGCCGTGGCGCTCGGCGACGAGGCGCTTCAGGCCGTCGGGCGTGTCCTCGGCGACCACCCGCCCGTCGTTGAGGACGGCGATCCGGTCACACAGCCGGTCCGCCTCATCGAGGTCGTGGGTCGTGAGGACGATGGATGCGTCGTGGTTCGTCCTGACGTCCTCGATGAACGTCTGGACATCCAGCTTGGACCGGGGGTCGAGGCCGGTGGTCGGCTCGTCGAGGAGAAGCAGGGCCGGGCTCGTCAGCAGCGCCCGCGCGATGGCGACCTTCTGCTGCATGCCCCGGCTCATCTGCTCGACCGGGCGGTCGATCCGCTTCCGGGCGATGCCGAGCCGCTCGAGGATGGCGATCGCGTCCCCGCGGGCCTTCCCCGCGTCCATGCCATACAGCCTGGCCGCGAAGAGCAGGTTCTCCATCGGACTGAGCTTCTTGAAGAAGGCGGCGTCCACGCTCACGCGGTTGATGAGCCGCTTCACGGTCATCTCCTCGCGCTCGATGTCGTGGCCGAAGACCTCCACGCGACCCTCGTCGAGGGTCAGGAGGCCGGACACGAGCCGGATCAGGGTGGACTTCCCGGATCCGTTGGCCCCGAGGAACCCGACGACCCCGCCCCGCTCGAGGCGGAGGGAGACGTTCGAGATCGCGAGGACCGGCCGCTTGGCGCGGCCGACGATGAACCGCTTCGTGACTCCCTCCACGAGGAGGGCCGGCACGGTCCGATCGATCGGACGGGCGTCGGCCAGGATGGCCTGCGGGTCCAGGATCAACGTCTTCGATTCTCTTGTCAGGGTGGCGGTCATGGGTGGTTCCTCGGTGATCGGTGGTCGGGGACGGTCCGGTGGACGCGGCACGGGTTGGTGGACGTGAGACGAGCCGCGGACCCGGCTCCGGCGCTACTGCGCTGCGGATGGGCTCGCGGCTCGGGTGATGCGCTCGGACGTGTCCGAGAGCATCAAAAAAGCCGGGGGCCCGATCTGGCCCACGGCTCGTGGATTGCTGAGGGGCGGTCGAGCCGCCGTCAACTACCTCGAAATGGGCGCAGATCTCCCGCGATCGGCGGCGCCGATGGGCGCGACCGTGCGGACGAAGAGGAGCGTGTGGCTCATCTGATTGCCGCCTCCGTTGAGGGGTTGACTGGCGCGGAACCCGCACCGGTGGCGGAGTGTAGGTGCCGTGATGCTGCCATGTCAACCGCAGCTTCCTCGCTTCGTTGCCCCCAGCGTCTGTGCCGGGCACGGACCGCCCGGACTGCCCGGACTGCCGTGGCTTGCCGCGGCTTCGTAGCCAACGCTCCCCGGGGAGCACTCGCCAGGTTCAGGCGGGGATCGAGCCCGCCTGGGTACCCGACGGGGCACATCGCCGGGCCCGGCCACGCTCGTGCCCGCGCCACGAACGGGAAATCCGGGGGATCTCGGCGGTCGCGGCTGCCGTCTGCGGCCGGCGATCCGCGCAGTGCTCCGGGGGTGGTCGCAAGCCAGGATTGCCGGGGCAGCACGGGAAACGGATTGCTGTCAGCCGCGCCCGCCACCGCGATTCGTGGCGTACCAGGGGATCGCCAGGCGCTCGATGAAGCTGATCGCGGCATACAGCACGATGCCGGTGCCGGCCATGAGGAGGATGGCCGCCCAGGTCACGTCGTAGCGCAACGCGCTCGCGCTCTGGACCACGATCCGCCCGAGCACGAACGATGCACCGCCGAAGTACTCCCCCACGACCGCACCGATCAGGCTGAGCGTCGCGCCAAGCCTGAGCGCAGTGAAGAAATACGGGAGCGCGTTCGGGATGCGGACGAGGCGGAGGATCGTCCAGTCGCTCGCTGCGTACGAGCGCATCAGCTCGAGGGCGGCCGGCGGGACCTGGATCAGCCCGCGGATGACGTTGGCCATCATCGGGAAGAAGACGAGGACCGCGGCCATCATCGCCTTCGACAGTGGGTTCAGGACCCCGAACCAGTTGTTGAACAGCGGTGCGAAGGCAATGATCGGAACTGCCCCGGCGGCCACGGCGAGCGGCAGGAGCACGCCCCGTGCCGTGGCCCAGCGCGCCGATACGAGCGCGACACCCACGCCCACCGCCGTCCCGATGGCAAGCCCCCCGGCCGCCTCGATGAGCGTCGCGCCCGCGGAAGTGGACAGCGCGAAGCGCCCGCCGGCGGGCCAGTTGGCTCCGAGTGCGGCGACGATCGCCGACGGCTGGGGCAGGATGAAGGCCTTCAGCTCGAGGGCCCCGACGATTACCTCCCAGGCAACGATCACCCCGACGAAGACGAGCGCCGCGGGCAGCAGGTCAAGGGCGACGCGTCGCGAGCGCTCGACCGTCGACACCGATGGCGCGGGTTCCGCGAGGCCACGCGGCCCGGCCGTGGCGAGGGTCACTGGATTCCATCCTCCACGCGAGCCTGGTCCGCCGAGGTCAGGCTCGCCGCGTCGTCAGAGCCGTGCTCGCCGCCCTCGGGCTCGCCGGCACGGAGCGCCTCTCGGACCTCGGTGACGAGCTCGAAGTAGCGCGTGGACTCCCGCGTCTCGTCGTTCCGCGGCTGCGGGAGATCGATCGCGACGACGTTCGTGATGCGGCCGGGCCGTGCGCTCATGACCACGACCCGTGACGACAGGAAGACCGCCTCGGGGATCGAGTGCGTCACGAACACGATGGACGTGCCGGTCCGCTCCCAGATCCGGAGCACTTCCGAGTTCATCCTCTCGCGCGTCATCTCGTCCAGCGCCCCGAACGGCTCGTCCATCAGGAGGATGGACGGCTCGAACGTGAGGGCTCGCGCGATTGCCACCCGCTGCTGCATGCCACCTGACAGCTGGTACGGGTAATGGCCGAGGAAGTCGCCCAGCTCCACCAGCTCGAGCATTTCCCGCGCCCTGGCGTTCCGGCGGGCTGCGTCCCAACCCATGATCTCGAGCGGCAGGCGGACGTTGTCCTCCACGGTCCGCCAGTCGAACAGGACCGGCGCCTGGAAGACCATGCCGTAGTCGCGCGCTTGACGAGCCTCGGCCGCCGCCTTGCCACCGATCGTCACGACGCCGCCGGTCGGGTCGATCAGGTCCGCGATGATCCGCAGGAGCGTGCTCTTGCCGCAGCCCGACGGCCCGATCAGCGAGATGAACTCGCCGCGGAGTATCTCGAGGTCGATCCCGACGAGCGCCGTGGTGGCCTTGTCGCCGGTCTTGAAGACCTTGTCGACGCCGGCGAGCCGCACGGCGACGGAAGCGGGTGCAGGATCGGATGTCATCGGCGGTAGCTCTCCCTGAACAGCGTCAGCCCCGGGCGTCGGCCGGGCGATTGCGCGTGAGCAGGGTCTCTGCCACGCGGACGATGGAGAAGAAGGCGATCCCGAGGGCGGCCGACACGATGATCGCTGCCCAGAGCTTCTCGGGACCCGTGATGTAGTACTGGTTGAAGGTGATGATGGCCCGGCCCAGGCCGTTGTTGATCCCGCCCGGGCCCTCGCCGATGATCGCGCCGACGATGCTGGCCGTCGCCGCGATCTTGAGCGCCGTGAACAGGTACGGCAGCGACGCCGGCAGGCGGAGCTTCCAGTAGATCTCCGCGCGCGACGCGGCATACGACTGCATCAGCTCCATGGCCCGCGGATCGAAGGCCCGCAGCCCCCGGATCATCGCGATCGTGACCGGAAAGAAGGTGAGGTACGTCGCGACCACGACGACCGCCGCGACCGACGGCCCGAACGCAAAGACGATCATCGGAGCGAGAGCGACGATCGGGATCGTCTGGCTCGCCACCACGTACGGGACGAACGCGCGCTCGAGGAGCCGCGAGTGGACGAATAGCGTCGCGAGTACCAGGCCAAGGAGCGCTCCGAGGCCAAACCCGAGCGCCGCCTCGCGCCACGTGTACAGCGCGGTTCCGATCAGGTACTGGCCGACGTTCTCCTCCGCGTTGCGCTGCCACGGCTGGAAGAACGTCAGGATGATGTTCCAGATGTGGGGCAGGTTGAGGTCATTCGCGAACATCCAGCGGAACGGCGGGTTGTGGAGGACCGGGGCACCGGGCAGCGCCAGCGGCTCGCGCCAGGGAACGCCCCCGAGGAACTTGGCCCCTTCCCAGACGAACGCGACGCCAAGGGCCACGATTCCGGCGAGGGCGGCGGATCGGCGCCGGCTCCCCGGCTCCCCGGCGGTGGCGGGCCGCCCGGCCGGAACGCTCGCCATCGGCTAAACGACGACCGCCCGGTCGGCGATCTCAAGGGCCGCATCGAGGACTTCGAAGCCCTCGGCGAGCTGGGCCTCGGTGATGATCAGCGGCGGGTTCGTATGGATCGAGTTGTTGAGAATCATGGCGTACACACCGTGCTCGCGGAGGTACTTCCCGATGGCCTTCATCTCGTCGCTCGTTCCGTTGAACGGGGTCAGCGGCGTCCAGGGGTCCTGGCTCCGGACGAGGTCCAGGATCCCGAACAGGCCGAGATTCCGGTGGGCGCCGACGGACGGATGCCGTGCCGCGAGGCGCTCGTGATGGGCGCGCATCACCGGTCCGAGCCGGGCGGCGTTCGCGACGAGCCCGTCCTCCTCGTACACCCCGATCGTCGCGAGCGACGCGGCCAGGCTGACCGGGTGGGAGCTGTAGGTCAGGCCGCCGAAGAACATCTTCGACTCGAACGCCTCGGCGATGTGGTGGCGCATCGCGACGGCCCCGAGGGGCAGATATGAGCTGGTAAGGCCCTTGGCCATCGTCATGAGGTCCGGCACCGTGTCCCAGTGGTCCACGGCGAACCACCGACCCGTGCGTCCGAAGCCCGCCATGACCTCGTCGGCGACCATGAGGATCCCGTGGCGGTCGCAGATCTCGCGGACGCCGGCGATGTAGCCGTCGGGCGGGATCAGGATCCCGTTCGTGCCGACGATCGTCTCGAGGAAAACCGCGGCGATGGTGTGGGGGCCCTCATAGCGGATCACGTCCTCCAGGCCCTGGAGGCTCTCGGCCACCGGCCGGGGCTCCTTCTCGCCCCAGCGGTGCGTGTCCGGGTAGCGGACCACGCCGACGAGCCCCGGCTCGTTCGCCCAGCGGCGCGG
>JACVXW010000051.1 GCA_015661135.1 Chloroflexota bacterium | reverse complement strand
GGGCCGGAACCACGCTCGTGGGCCTCCTCACCGTGGCGCCGGAGGTCTTCGATGAGGTGGCCGAGGTCCGGATCCCGCCCGAAGTCCACGAACGCCTGGTCGCCTGGCGCGCCCGGTTCGGCTTGGCGATCGACAACGCCCTCAACTTCCTGAACAACCCGGACGGCATTCAGGGTCACACCTTCGCGACCCAGATCGCGCACGTCGAAGAGCGCCGCGTGCTGCAGGGCCGGCTGACGCTGGTCCGTTACAACAATGAGCCGCAGTTCTTCGTCGCCGACGCCGCGGTCTTCCTGGGTCTCGTCGCCGACGTCATGGATCGGCTGGGGCCCTACCTGGAGCCGGATGGAGTGGACGCAGACACGATCTCCCGACTCCGAGACGGCATCCAGCTGATCGAGCGCAAGACCGCCGCGCGCAGCTGACGCCGGACCAGCCCAGACCTCGACGCATAGCGCAGGCCGGGACCGCAAGCCGATGCGTCAGCTCTACCTCGCCGCGACCGGCCAGAACCGCGGCAAGACCACTGCCTGCCTGGGACTCCTGAACGGATTCATCGAGCGCGGCCACCGGACGGGGTTCATGAAGCCGGTCGGCCAACGGACGGTCATCGACCATGGCGAGCCCGCCGATGAGGATGCCGTGCTGATGCACGAGACGTTCGCGCTACCCGAGCCCTACAGCGCCATGAGCCCGATCCATATCCCCCGCGGATTCACCAAGGCATACATCGCCGGCGAGATCGTCGAGGATCTGGGCGCCCGGATCGTCCGTGCGCAGGCCACGTTCGCGGGTCACGACGTGCTCCTGATCGAGGGCACCGGACATGCCGGGGTCGGTGCCGTCATCGGCCTGTCGAACGCAACGGTCGCGGCCGCGCTCGGCGCGCCTGCGATCATCATCAGCGAGGGCGGCGTGGGCCGGCCGATCGACGAGATCGTCCTCAACGCGGCCCTCTTCGAACGGCATGGCGTGCACGTCGCCGGGGCGATCGTGAACAAGGTGGACGTGGCCGCCCAGCCGGGGATCGCCGGCGTGATCGAACGCGGGCTGGCGCCATACGGGATTCCGCTCCTGGGCGTCCTGCCCGTGCGCCCGATCCTGTCCAACCCGACCCTCGAGATGATCCTCGAGGGCGTCCACGGGGAGACGATCCACCCGGGCCCGGACCTCGACCGGGTGATCGACGGCGTGGCGATCGGGGCCATGGAGCCCGGCCACATGCTCGAGCGCGTCGGCCCCGGCACGCTCGTGATCGTTCCCGGCGACCGCGAGGACGTGATCCTGACGTTGACAACCGCGCATCTCATGGGCCCGGCCCGGACCGCCGCGGCGAGCGAGTTCGTGGGCAGCGGAGGCGCGCCCGCGCTGGCCGGTCACGAAGGCGCGGCGATCGGGCTGGTCCTCACCGGCGGCTACCGGCCGCGGCGGGCGGTCCTGGATGCGATCCGTCGGGCGGACCTGTTCGCCGCGCTCGTGCCCGAGGACACCTACTCGGTGGCGTCGGAGGTCCACGACCTCCTCGTCAAGACCCACCCCGCCGATCGGGAGAAGATCGAGGAGATCAAGCGCCTCGTCGCCGAGAACCTCGACGTGGACCGGATTCTCGCTGTAGCGACCGAAGCGCCCGTCGCCTGAGGCCGCCGAACCCCGGGCCGATCAGCCCAGCGGCTCGTTGTCGATGAGTCGGGTGGTCCCGAACCGGACGGCCAGGGACAGGAGGGCGGACCCTTCAACGTGTTCCAGCTCGGCCAGCGTGGCGGCGTCCGCGCAGGAGACGTACTCCGCGGTTGCCAGCGGTTCGCCGGCCAGGGCGACCCGCATCGTGACTCTGAGTGCATCGCCCGACCGTTCGCCTCGCGCCCACGCCTCGCGGGCGGCCACGAGCGCTCGCCACAGAACGGGTGCCGCCGCGCGCTCCGGGGGCGAGAGGTGCACGTTCCGCGATGACATCGCGAGGCCGTCCGGTTCGCGGATGGTCGGACATGCGATCACCTCGGTCGGGATCGCCAGATCAATCGCCACCCGGCGGATCACGGCGACCTGCTGGGCGTCCTTCTGGCCGAAGTAGGCGTGCTCGGCGCGAACGAGCCCGAAGAGGATCGAGACCACCGTCGCGACCCCATCGAAGTGACCGGGCCGTGCCGCACCCTCGAGGGGCCGGCCGATCGCGCCGACGGTCACGGTGGTGTCGAAGCCGGGCGGGTAGACCTCGTCCACGGACGGGGCGAAGACAAGGTCGACACCCTCCGCCTCGCAGATCTCGAGGTCCCGAGCCTCGTTGCGGGGGTAGCGGGCGAGATCGGCAGGATCGCCGAACTGGCGCGGGTTGACGAAGATCGTCACCACCGTGGTCGCGTTCTCCGACCGCGCCCGAGCCATCAATGCCCGGTGGCCGTCGTGCAGCCAGCCCATCGTCGGCACGAGGCCGATCGGTCGCGCCGCAGGGCCCAACGCTGTGCGGAGCTCCGCGCGCGTCCGGACGATCCGGGTCAAGGGCGACTAGAGATCGCGATCGAGCGGGATGCCGGCCATGTGGCCGGCTCGAGGCTCTGTCGTCGCGCGATCGTCGGGGGTTCGTCCGAGCGCCTCGTCCAGCGTCGCCTCGTCCATCCGGACCGACTCGGCGGGGCCGGGGAAGCGCCCCTCCATCACGTCCGCCGCCCAGGTCCGGGCCGCCGCGCCGATCGTGCCCTGGAGATCTGCGTACGCCCGGGCGTGACGAGGCCGGAAGGTGCCGAGGCCGAGGAGGTCCGTCAGAACCTGCACCTGACCGCTGCAGCCGGCGCCGGCGCCGATCCCGATCGTCGGGATCCGCAGCCGCGACGTGATCACTGCGGCCAGCTGCTCCGGGACGAGTTCCACCACGATCGAGAAGGCACCTGCCTCCTGGATGGCCACCGCGTCGGCCAGGAGGGCCCGGGCCGTGTCCCGACCCTTGCCCTGGACGCGGACCTTGCCGCCCAGGCCGTGCTGTGACTGGGGCGTCCATCCGATGTGCCCCATCACGGGGATGCCGGCGCGAACGAGTGCCTCCACCGTCCGGGCGCTGCGCACCCCGCCCTCGATCTTCACAGCGGTGGCTCCCGCCTCGCGCAGGAACCTGCCGGCATTCTCGACCGCCTCCCCGGGCGTGCTGTACGAGAGGAACGGCATGTCGCCGATGACGAGGGCACGGCTGGACCCCCGGACGACTGCCGCGGTGTGGTGGAGCATCTCCGTCATCGTCACGCGGACGGTGGAGTCGTAGCCGAGCAGCACCTGGCCGAGCGAGTCGCCGACGAGCAGCATCGGGATGCCGGCCTCGTCCAGGATTCGTGCGGTTGGGTAGTCGTAGGCGGTCAGCGTTGGCAGGCGCTCGCCGTCCGCATGCATCCGGGCGATGTCCGCGACCGTGAGGCGACGGATCGATTCGGCACCTGCGCTCATCGCGAGACCTCCTGCATGCCGGCAGTCTGCCCCGCGGCGTCGCGGGCGTCCAATGCCGCCGCCACCCGGTCCAGGAGCCGATCGGCGACTTCGCGCTTGGGCAGCAGCGGGAGTCCTTCGCTGGCCCCGTAGGCGCTGAGGATGACCACCCTGTTGGTATCCGTTCCGAACCCGGAACCGGCCTCGGCCACGTCATTCGCGACGAGGAGGTCCACGCCCTTCGCCCGGAGCTTGTCCGCCGCCCGATCCAGCGAGCCGGTCTCCGCCGCGAACCCGACGAGGAATGGCCGCGGCGCCACCGGCGCCCGCGTCTCGTCCCCGGCGGCATCGAGCCCGTGGGCGATCCTCGCGACCTCCGCCAGCAGGTCGGGCGTTGCTTCGAGCTCCAGATTCAGGCCTTCGCTCCGTACCAGCTTTCGGCCGGCCGGTCGGACCGGCGCGAAGTCACTGACCGCAGCAGCCATGACGAGGGCGTCGAAGCGAGCGGTCGCGGGCGAGCCCGCACCACCGAACAGCGCGTCGAGGAGTGCGCCCCGAAGTTCGCCCGTCGTTTCCACGCGCACGACCCGGGCCCGATCCTCGGGCAGGGCCACCGAGACATCCGCTGCAATCAAGGTCACTCTGGCGCCACGGTTCAGCGCCGCCTCCGCGATCGCAACCCCCATCTTCCCGGTGGACCTGTTGCCGATGAACCGGACCGGATCGATGGGTTCGCGGGTTCCCCCAGCCGTCACGACGACGTGCCGGCCGGTCAGATCCGCATCGCGAGGGGCTGTGGGGGCGAGCGGCGGGCGAGCCGCGGCGTCGGGCTGGCGAACCGCCGTCCCGGAGAGTCGCGCGACCACGGCCTCGACAATCGCGGGCAGTTCCGCGAGCCGGCCGATGCCGGACTGTCCGGACGCCAACGGCCCGGATTCCGGTGCCACGATCGCGTAGCCGAAGGCGTCCCGGAGCCGCGCCACGTTCGACTGCGTCGCCGGGTGCGTCCACATGTCCCCGTCCATGGCCGGCGCCACGATCACCGGCGCCGAGGTCGCAAGGCAGGCGGCCGTCACCACGTCACCGGCAAGGCCGTTGGCCATCGCTCCGAGCCAGTGGGCCGTTGCCGGGGCCACGACGACCGCATCGGCCGTATCCGCGATCACGATGTGCCCGATCCGGCCGTCCGGCAGGAGCTCCATGAGTTCCGTCTCCACGGGGTGGCGCGACAGCGCCTCGAAGGTCAGCGGGCCCACGAACCGCGCCGCGGACGGCGACAGGAGGACGACCACGTCGGCGCCCTCGGCGGCGAGCAGGCGAAGCAGTTCGACGGCCTTGTAGGCGGCGATCGAGCCGGTCACGCCGAGGGCGATGAGCCGGCCATCCAGCCTGGCCCTGCCCCTTACCCGGTCCGTCACCCCAGCCCCAGCGCCAGCGGCTCGCCGCCGCTCACCTCGGCGTGCAGGATTCCGAGGCCCTTGAGCGTCAGGTCCGGATCGATCACATCCACGCCCTCGATGGCGGCAGCCCACGGCGCGGAACTCAGCCCGCCGGTGAGTATCGTGTGAACCGCCGCCGCGTCGACGCCCGCAGCGTCCGCGAGCTCTCGCCGAATCCGCGCCAGCAGACCGGTCGCGAGGGCCTGGTAACCGAAGATGGTCCCGGCCTGCATCGCGCTGACGGTGTCACGCCCGATCGCCCGGTCTGGGGCTCGGAGCTCGATCCGTGGCAGCTTGGCCGTCCGCGCGGCGAGCGCCTCGAGCCCGAGTTCGAGGCCGGGGGCAATGGCCCCTCCGACGTATGCGCCGTCCGCGGCCACGCAGTCGAAGGTCGTCGCCGTCCCGAAGTCGGCCACGACCGCCGGCGTGCCGTACAGGCGGGCCGCCGCGAGCGCGTTGACCAGACGGTCCGCACCAACCTCGCCCGGCCGGTCAACCCGGACGGGGAGCGGCACAGTCCCGACGGTTGCCAGGAGGAGCGGCCGCTCGCGACGCGCGGCGACGGCCTCCAGGCCGGCGGTCACGGCCGGGACGACGGATGCGCAAGCAATCGCGGAGACGTCGGCGAACGAGTGATCGTCCAGGCGGAGCAGGCCGTCGAGCAGGGCTTCCAACTCGTCTGAGCTCGCCCGCGGGTTCGTGACCGCGCGCCGCGTGCCCACGAGGCTGCCGTTCCGGAACCAGCCCATGGTGATGTTCGAGTTCCCGACATCGATCGCGAGGAGCATGGCGGGATCATACGCGGGCCTGAATCCGTTGCCCGTCGGACGGCGTCTGCAGTACCATTTCGGTCGTTCCGTCCGCCCCCGTGCCCAGCCCGGAAGGAGCCGCCCGTGTCCAGCGAGCCGCCGGCGAAATTCTTCGTGAACCAGGGCGTCGTCACGAGCCGGGACGACATGCTGAATCTGCTCCGGCCGCTGCTCAAGCAGACCGTGACCTACCGTTACCTTCGGGATCGGGAGCTGGTCTCGCATGGGACGGGCTGGGTCGAGCGGATCGTCGTGGACCAGCCCGAGGTCTCCACGTACTTCACGCCGATCGCCGTCACCCTCAACGTCGATTCCTTCGAGCACCTCGAGTTCACGACCCGGCCGGACCAGCTGGTCGTCTACACCCTGGTCCAGGGCAACGAGCGGGTCGTCGTCGAGTTCGCGCCGATGGGGGACCACACCGGTCGCTCGCCGTTCGAGCCGGAACAGCTCGAGTTCGATACCTCCGGATACGTCCAGATGGAACTCCTGGGGTCCGAGTCGGCCGACGACTGAGGCTGCAGATTCGTTGATCCGCGCGCCGGGTCGCGCGCTACCATCCATTCATTGCTCCCGACGCGGGCGTCCCGGCACGGCGGCGGCCGACCTCCCGGCAACGGGTTGGATCGGCGGGTCTCGAGGGAAGGCCTCATGCCGTCCGCACGGAGCTCGCCGACGGCGCGAGCGGAGTCCGCTGACTCCGCGGCGGCGCTGATCGAGCCCGCACGGGCCCGGCGCGCCGGAAGGGAAGGGAGGGTCCGGAGCGCGTGGACGCAATCGCGTCATATTTCAAGTTTGCGGAACGAGGGACGAGCCTCTCGACTGAGGTTCGGGCCGGGGTCACGACCTTCGCGGTCATGGCCTACATCATCTTCCTGAACCCGCTGATCCTCGGCGTCACCAACGCGGACGGCGTGCTCGTAGGGCCGGATCCGGTCGCCGTCGGCGCCGGCACCGCATTCATGACCGCCTCGCGGAGACCGGCGAGGACGAGCAGGGTGATGACGAGGCCTTCGATGACGATGACGCCCATCGCGCCCTGC
>JACVXW010000050.1:15385-17394 GCA_015661135.1 Chloroflexota bacterium | reverse complement strand
GATCCGGCACCGAGTTCGGCGTACCCAGCCGCGTCACCGACACCGACCGCCGGCCGACGACCGCCGCGGAGGCGGATCGCCTCGCCCGGCTCGTCGCTGCAGCATGGGCGCGATTCGATGAGATCGCGGCGGCCGCGCCCGAGGAGCTCCGAAAGGGCCCGCGCGGCGGTGGCCGCGACCGGACCAGGATCGTCGGCCATGCCGTCGAGTCGGACTGGTACTACGCGCGAGAGATCGGGGTCCGGGTCAAGCAACCGGCGCCGGACGACGGGGCCGCGGTCGGGACGCTGCGGGCCGCGATGCTCCAGGTGCTGCGGCACCCTTCGGATGGCTCGCCACTCGCCGACCGGAAATGGACGGCCCGTTACACCGCCCACCGGATCGCGTGGCACAGCCTCGACCACGCCTGGGAGATGGAAGATCGGAGCTAGCCGGCCACCGGCCCGCCCGCCGCGGCGGGGGTCCGCCGTCGCCAACTGTCGCCACAGGACGACAACTGGACCGCGAGGCGGGCTTGGCGACCAGTCCGGAGGCCTCGCGGACGTCCGGGGACCCTCGACAGGCGCCTCCATGCACGCCAAATCGTCATCCTGACGCCCACGGACAACGAAGCGGCGTCGGGACCGGTCACCCACCGCCCCGGGCGAGACCGTTGTGGTCCGGTTGTGGCTGCGCTACGACATCGGAGCGGCGTGACAGTGGGACGACGACCGCGATCGTGTCACGGCCACCCCCGGAGGGTTCGGCCCGCCTGGAGCGCTCCAGCGTCATTGCCACCCTTCCGGAAGACCGATTACCCCGGCCGCTCGCTCGCGTAGCAACGCCGCAGTGTTACCCGCAGCGAGGAGCTCGCGGACGGAGGTCGCGCCATCCGCCTTCGAGAGTTTGTGCCCGTCGGCTCGTCGAATTAACGGGTGGTGGAGGAAGAGCGGCGGCTCGGCGCGACCCAGCAGCCGACCGAGGCGGACCTGGGCCGGCGTGGCATCCAGGAGATCCTCCCCGCGAATGACCAGGTCGATCCGGTGGCGCATGTCGTCGACGACCACGCACAGGGCGTAGGTCCAGTTCCCATGGCGGTCCCGGATCGGCAGATCGCCGCCTGCCTGCGCGCCCACCGGCTCGCCAACCTGCCGGCCGAGCACGAGGTCCGTCCACGCCTCATCCCCGCCGCCGAGCGCCAACCGGAGGGTTAACCCGGCACGCCCGCGCCGAAGCGAACGCCCGGCGCAACCCCCGGGGCAGCCGGGCCTGGACCACGCCCGCCCGTGGGCGGCCGACCACGCCGCGAAGGTCGTCCGGCTGCAGTCGCACGCGTACACGAGGCTGGCGGCGTCCAATCGCGCCACGGCCGCCTCATACGCCGCCCCGTTGTCCCGCTGCCGATACGCTGAGGCCGTCCGGGTCCGGAACGAATCGATCGGCGGCTCGTCCGGTGAGAACCCCAGCGCCGCCAGATCGTCAAGGAGCGCCGCCTCGTACTCCGGCCGGCAGCGCTGCCGATCGTGGTCCTCGATCCGGAGGACGACGCTGCCCGCCGTTGCTCGCGCCACGCCCCAGACGACGAGCGCGTTTGCCACGTGACCGAGGTGGAGATACCCCGTGGCCGCCGGCGCGAACCGGGTCCGGAGTCCCGGCGGCAGCTCGCCTGCCGCCGCGCGCAGCGCGTCACCGAACCTGGCTTCCGGCACGGCCTGCGCCGCCACGTGGTCAGTCGTCGCCGTTTGCCCCGGTTCGGCGATCGGCCGATTCGAGCGCCCGTGTCGCCGCCATCACCCGCCGGTAGAGGGCAAGGATCTCGGCCTGCGGCATCGGGCCTTCGTTCGCCACGGCCACGCGGATCAGGACCTCACGCTCACGCTCGAGGTCCCGGATCGTGCGCCGGCCGGCGGCCTCCTTCGCCCGTCCCACCGCGAGCGCCAGCGCCGCCCGTTCGTTCAGGAGGGTCACGATCTGGCGGTCGAGGATGTCGATCGCATCGCGAAGCCGCCGCAGTTCCGGGCTGTCTGCCG
>JACVXW010000050.1:0-15368 GCA_015661135.1 Chloroflexota bacterium | reverse complement strand
TTGCCTCCGGCATCGGCCGCGATCCGCTCGAGGGCCAGGTGATAGCCGCGGGCTCCCAGCCCCACGATCGAGGTCAAGGCGATGTCGGCCAGGAAGTTGACCTGGCGGAATGCCTCCCGCGCCGATGGATCCGACAGGTGGACCTCGATGAACGGCCGCTCGATGCCCAGCAGCGCGTCCCGCAGCGCGATCGAAGTGTGGGTCAGGCCGCCGGCGTTCACGATCGAGACGTCGAAGTCGCGCCGGTGCAGCCGATCGATGAGCGCGCCCTCGTGGTTCGACTGGAAGAAGTCCACCGACAGGCCGAGCTCCGTGGCGTGCACGACGATGCCGGCATGGACCTCGTCGAGCGTCTGGCGACCGTAGATCTCGGGCTCCCGCGTCCCGAGCAGGTTGAGGTTGGGGCCCTGGAGGACGAGGACGTGGGTCACGAGGCAACACCTCCGACAACGGGGACCAACAGGCCGGCCGCGACGTCGCGGACGAGATCGTCCGGGACATCGTCATGGACCGCGTGGCCGGTCGCCGTCGGAAGCACCCAGCGCAGCCTGCCGCTGCGGTGCTTCTTGTCAGCGCCGAGGTGGTCGAGGACCGCAGCAAGCGAGTACGGCAGGAGACCGGTGCCCAGGCCGACCGCGTCGAGGAGCCGCTCGATCCGGGCCGCCCGATCCACGGGCGTGACCCCTGCCGCCACGCCGATCCGGCAGGCCGCCCGGAGGCCGAACGCGACGGCCTCGCCATGACGGAGGTCGCGGTACCCACCGGCCGCCTCGAAGGCGTGGCCAAGGGAGTGCCCGAGGTTGAGCGCGATCCGGACGGCCGTTTCCCGCTCATCTGCCGCGACGACCTCGACCTTGGCCCAGGCGCAGCGCTCCACCAGTTCGGCCAGCGAGCCATCGGCCGTTGCCGAAGGATCCCCGTGAGCGATGGCAGCACCGCGGGCCTCCAGCAGCTCGAACAGGCGCTCGTCGCCGAGGGCGGCCATCTTCACCGCCTCGCCGAGGGCGGCCCGTCGCTCGCGCTCCGGGAGCGTGGCAAGCAGGGCGATGTCGATCACGATGGCGGTCGGCTGGTGGAAGGCGCCGACGAGGTTCTTGCCCTCGGGCAGGTCCACGCCGGTCTTGCCGCCGATCGAGGAATCGATCTGGGCGACGAGCGTGGTCGGGACGTGGACGAGGGGGACGCCGCGGAGGTAGGTCGCGGCGATGAACCCGGCCGTATCGCCGAGGGCTCCGCCGCCGACCGCGACGATGGGGTCTCGGCGTTCGACCCGCCGCCTCGCGAGATCACGGCATGTCGTCTCGACGACGCTCAGCGTCTTGGCGGCTTCACCCTGGGGAAGCAGCAGGACCTCGATCGTCAGGCCGGACCCGCGAAGGTCGGCCTCAAGCGTCCTGCCGACGGCACCCCACGCGCCGGGCTCGCTGATGACGATGGCGCGCCCGGCCCCGAGTCGCCCGAGTTCCTCGGCCAGCACGCGCCCCGCGATGCGCTCCCCGATGACCACCCGTCCGATCGTCGTGTCGGACCGAAGCAGCGTCGCCCCGCGCGCGACGCCCGACTCCCGGACGACGCGGTCCACCGCATCCACGACGGACCCGACCTCGGCCATGCCGGCCACGCGCGCGGCGGCCCCGTAGAAGCGGCTACGCGAGATCGTGAGGTCCCGCAGGGCGCGGATCGGGTCGCGGCCGGCGATCAGCGGACGGACGTTCGGGCTGCGTCGCAGACGCTGGGCGAGCACCTCCGGGCGGCCGTCCAGCCAGACCGGGACGCGGCCCCGGTACAGCCGCCATCGATTGCGCGGGTCCACCACCGCCCCGCCGCCGGGGGCGATCACGCGCCGGATCGCCGCCGAGCCATCTGGCGCGCCGAGCCCCTCGATCGCTGCGCGCTCGCGGTCGCGGAACCCGGATTCGCCCTCCCGCTCAAAGATCGCGGGGATACGGGCGGCCGCCTCGTGCTCGATGGCCTCGTCCAGGTCAATGAAGGTCGCGTCATGCCGAGCGGCGAGCCGCCGCCCGATGGCGCTCTTGCCGCTCCCCGGAAGGCCGATGAGGACGACGTCCATTCAGCGGCCCGCCTAGTCGTCGCCGCCGGAGCCGGCCTCGTCGCCCCCGGCCGCAGCCGGCCGCCCGCCGATCAGCGGGGCGGGTGGGGTGGTCGCCATGAGCCGGCGATGGGCCGCCATTCGCTCCGCAACGACGTCCATCCGATCCCCGCCGAGCGTCTCGAGCACGAATCGCGCCAGGGTCAGCATGACCATCGCTTCGCCGATCACCCCGGCCGCCGGGACGACGCTGATGTCGCTCCGCTCGTAGTGCGCCTTGTCCACGGGCTTGCCCGTGATCAGGTCCGCCGACGGCAGGGGCCGGGCAAGGGTGGAGATCGGCTTGACGGCGCCCCGGACGACGATCGGCTCCCCGTTGGAGATGCCGCCGGTGGTACCGCCCGCGTTGTTGGAGCGATGGATCCAGTGCCCATCGTCCGCCCGGCCGTCGATGATGTCGTGGACGGCGGACCCGAACCGCCTTGTCTGCTCGAAGCCGAGCCCCAATTCCACGCCCTTCACGATGTTGATGCTCATGACCGCGGCGGCAAGGGCCCCATCCAGGCGCCGGTCCCAGTGGACATACGACCCGAGCCCGATCGGCACCCCGTGGGCCACGACCTCGAACACGCCGCCGATCGTGTCGCCGTTCGATCGCGCCTCGTCGATTCGCTCGATCATGAGTGCCTCGGCCGCCGGGTCGGGACAGCGCAGCGGCGAAGCATCGGTCTCCTCGCGAGACCGCGAGGCATTGCCGGGATCCACGGCCACACCGCCGACCTCGGCCGTGAACGACCAGACGTCGATCCCAACCGCGCGCAGGAACGCGCGGGCGACGCCCCCCGCCGCGACACGGGCTGCCGTCTCGCGCGCGCTTGCTCGCTCGAGCACGTTCCGGATGTCCGAGTGCCCGTACTTGAGGGCGCCAGCCAGGTCCGCGTGGCCGGGCCGGACCCGGGTTACGGGCGTGGCCCGCTTGTTGCCCTCCGCGGCGGCCGCTCCCAGCGCCGCCGCCTGCAAATCGGTGAGCGGCGCCGACTGCATCACCGGACCCCAGTTCTCCCAGTCCTTGTTTGCCACGAGCAGCAGGATCGGGGAGCCGAGCGTCCTGCCGTGGCGAACCCCCGCCCTGATCTCGGCCCGGTCCGATTCGATCGCCTGGCGGGCGCCCCGCCCGTAACCCCGCTGGCGTCTCGCGAGGTCCACCGCGAGGTCATCCTCGGTCAGGGCGAGGCCCGCCGGGACGCCCTCGACGGTCACGCCGAGCGTGGGCCCATGCGACTCACCGGCGGTCAGGAAGCGGAACGGATCCGTTGGCATCGGATTTGGAGCCGCCCCGTCAGCCGGCCGCGGACGAAGCGGGCTGGTCGTCGGGACCGGGACCGGGGCCTGTATCGTCACCGGCGGGCTCGCCCTCGGCTGATCGAAGGCCGCCGGCCCGCGCCGAGGTCAGCGCCTCGCCCATCACGTCGAGTGGCGCCGCCTGGCCGGTCCAGAGGGTAAACGCGGCCGCACCCTGGTGCAGCAGCATCGTCTCACCGTCGTTGGCCACGCAGCCGGCCGCCTCCGCGTCGCGGAGCAGACGCGTCCGGTTGTAGATGAGATCGAGCACGAGGAGGTCGTGGCCCAGGATCCCGGCCGGGACCGGGCTCACGTCGCGGTTCAGCCCGATCGACGTGGCGTTTACCAGCACCTTCGTCCTGGCCAGCTCCGACTCGATGATCGACTCGTGCCAGGGCATCGCCTTGAGCTCCATGTGGGCGGCGCCGCGCCCGAAGTGCCGGACGAGCCCTTCGGCCCGATGCAGATGCCGGTTGAACACGATGACCCGCTGGAATCCCGCGCGGATCAACCCGTGAACCACCGCTCGAGCACCGCCCCCCGCGCCCAGGACGACGGCCTGGCGCGGCATCTTCGCCCGTCCGACGAGCTTGTCCAATGCAACGGTGAACCCTGCGACGTCCGTGTTGTGGCCCACCAGCCGCCGACCCTCGCGGGTGATCGTATTGACGGCGCCCGTCGCCTGGGCCTCCGGGGCGCGGTCCCAGAGTTCGTATCGCGCGTCGATCCCTCGCGCATCGAAGGCAGCCTGCTGCATCGCCCCGGACAACGAGTGGGCGACCGGGTGGCCGATCAGGACGACCCGCTTGGTCATGCTCGGATCCTTTCGAGGTCAGAGAAGAAGCCAGGGTAGGAGATGGCGGCGCTGTCCGGCCGACCGATGGTCGTCGTTCCGGACGCGATGAGCCCGGCGATCGCGAACGTCATCGCGAGGCGGTGGTCGTCCAGGCTGTCGGTCGAGGTGCCGGCGAGCCGGACCGGGCCGTCGATGACGATGTCGTCGCCGTCTACCGAGATCCGCGCGCCGAGTGCGCCGAGGCCGGCCGCGATCCCGGCCAGGCGGTCCGATTCCTTGTGGCGGAGCTCGCCCGCCCCACGAATCGTGGTCCGGCCGCGGGCCTGCGTCGCGGCGAGGCAGAGGATCGGGATCTCGTCGATCGCCGCGGCGACTTCCTCGGCCGAGATCTCCGTTGCCGTGAGGTCCGAGGATTGAGCCCTCAGGTCTGCGATGGGCTCCCCCACGTCGGCGTCACGTGCCTGCCCCACGCCAACGGCGCGTTCCTCGATCCGCGCACCCATCCGGGTCAGGATGTCAATGACCGCCCGCCGGGTCGGGTTCACGCCCACGCTGCGGATGACGAGGTCGGCATCGGGGTGGGCGGCAGCGGCAACGAGCCAGAAGGCGGCCGCCGATGGATCACCCGGGACCTGCTCGTCGATTGCCGGCACCCGCGCCCCTCCCTCGATCTCGATGACCGCCCCTGCGCCGCCGTCCGGAGCGGACCGAACGGTCACACCCCGCGCTCGCAGCATCCGCTCCGTGTGGTCTCGCGTTGCCACGCGCTCCGTGACCCGTGTGATCCCGTTCGCCCGCAGGCCCGCGAACAGGATCGCGGACTTGACCTGTGCCGAGGGGACCGGCGTCGTCCAGTCGATCGCCCCGAGCGCGACACCACCCGTGACGATCACGGGTGGGAGGGTGTCATGGTCGCGGGCCTCGAGCCGGGCACCCATCGCCCGCAGCGGCTCGATGATACGGGCGACCGGACGGCGTCGCAACGAATCGTCCCCATCCAGCGTCGCCTTGACGGGTGCTCCGGCAAGGATCCCCGCGAAGAGCCGGAGGCTGGTCCCCGAGTTGCCGCAGTCGAGGACGCCGGGGTCCCCCACGAGGCCATCGAGCCCGGGCGACACGACGCGGTAGTCAGCCAACCCGCCGGCCGATTCCGAGCGCTCCACGGTGGCGCCGAGCGCACGGACGATGCCCGCGGTCGAGCGCACGTCGGCCCCGTCGCCGGCGCCCCGGATCTGGCTGACACCCTCGGCCATGAGTGCGAGCATCAGCGCCCGGTGGCTGATCGACTTGTCGCCGGGCACCCGGTTCTCGCCGCGCAGGCGCGACGCCGAAGCGACGATGGCTGTCCCGGCGGGTCCGCCGCCGGGTGGTGCCGCGAGCCGCTCCATGCGGCTAGTGCTTGGAGAGGCCGCTCGCCCCGGTGCCCATCCCGGCACCCTCGACGAACGGGTCTCCGTGCAGTGAGCGGACGTGCTCGTGGACCGGCACGATCGCCGCCATGAGGTCCGCGAACTGGGCCAGGGTGAGCTGCTGCTCGGCGTCCGAGAGCGCCTCGTCAGGGGTGGGGTGGACCTCCACCATCACGCCATCGGCACCGACGGCGACCCCGCCGATCGCGAGCGGCCTGACCAGCCAGCGCTTGCCCGTGGCGTGGCTCGGATCCACGATCACCGGCAGGTGGGTCAGGTGGTGGAGGAGCGGTACCGCCGCCAGGTCAAGGGTGTTGCGGGTGTAGGTCTCGAAGGTCCGGATCCCCCGCTCGCACAGGATCACGTTGGGGTTGCCGGCCGCCACGATGTACTCGGCGGCCATGAGGAGTTCCTCGATGGTGGCCCCGAAGCCGCGCTTGAGCATCACCGGCCGCCCCACCCGCCCGGCCGCGTTCAGCAGGGAGTAGTTCTGCATGTTCCTGGCGCCGATCTGGAGGATGCTGGCGTACTCGGCGACGATGTCGACCTGGTTCGGCTCCATCACTTCGGTGATCGTCGGCAGGCCGGTCCGCTCCGTCGCCTCGGCGAGGTAGCGGAGGGCCTCGACGCCGAGGCCCTGGAAGCTGTACGGCGAAGTCCGCGGCTTGAAGGCACCGCCCCTGAGGATCGTCGCCCCGGACGCCGCAACAGAATCCGCCGTCTCCATCAACTGGTCCCGACTCTCCACGGAGCAGGGTCCGGCCATCACCGTCAGGCCGCCATCGCCGATCACCGCATCCAGCACCCGGATGACCGTGTCCTCGGGGTGGAACTCCCGGGAGGTCAGCTTGAACGGGCGCGAGATCGGGGTGACCCTCTCGACGCCGGGGAGCGCCGCGAGGCGGCTCATGAGCACCGGCTTGCGAGGCCCGACTTCGCCGACCACGGCGATGACGACGCCCGCCTGTCCGGCATGGTCGTACGGCGTCATCCCCTCGGCGAGGATGTGGCTCTTGACCCCGAGGATCTCGGCCTCGGTGGCGGTTCGGGCCATGACGACGAACATCGAGCGTCCTTCCTGCTGGACGGCCGGACCGGAAACAAAAAAGCAGAGGTCTTCGCCTCTGCTTCGCCCGGCACGGTGCGTGCCCCCGGCTCAGGCGCCGGGAACGATCATGCCGGGTTGGTAAACCGATAGAAGCGAACCATGTCTGGCCATCGACGGTAGCGGAGCCACAGCCATGGTGTCAACCGTCAGAGCCCTGGCGTAAGCATCCCAGCGGCGGCTCCGGCGCGGCTTCGCGGCCCGGCGCGGTTTCGTGGCCAATGCTCCCCCGGGGAGCACTCGCCGGGTTCTGGCGGCAGTAGAGCCCACCCAGGTACCCGAACGGGGCATATCGCCCGGCCCGGGCACGCTCGACGCCCGTGCCGCGACCGGGAAGTCCGGCGGATCTCGGCGTTCGCGGCAGCCGTCCGCGGCTGGCAACCCGCGCAGTGCTCCGGGGGCGGTCGCAAGCCAGGATTGCCGGGGCCCGCACGGGAAATGGGATGGATCCGGCCCGTGGTAGCCTATCCGCCGCCGCAGACGGAGAGGTCGCATAGAGGCCTAGTGCGGCGGTTTGCTAAACCGCTGAGTGGGGCAACCTGCTCCGAGGGTTCGAATCCCTCCCTCTCCGCCAGTCTCCGTCGGCATCGCGTGCGCCCGTAGCTCAGCGGATAGAGCGTCAGGTTGCGGACCTGAAGGTCGTGGGTTCGAGTCCCGCCGGGCGCGCCACTCGTTGTCATGGGGTTCCGGCTTGATGACCGACCCGGACCGACTGCTCGGGAGCGAATCGCTCGGGGATGCCGCCGACCGATTGAACCGGGTCGTCGCTCCCGCCAGCATCGTCCGCGGCTGGGCAACGGTCGACCTGGATCGGGCAATGGCGGAGTCCGCGGCTGCTCACCCCGCCCCCGGCGGGCTTCGGGTGGCGCCTGCTTCCGATGACCTGATACTCGGCGGGCGCTGCCGGTTGCTCCGCTACGCCGCGGGCCGCGACGTGCTCCTCCTGGAGCCATCGACCGAGGGCCGGCTCGCCGCCGCGCTCGCTCGCTACGGCGAAGGCACGGTCGTCCTCTACCTGATCGGGGACGCGGGGGCCGCCGAACGCGCACGGCGCGCCGGATTCAGGCTGACGACCACGGGCAGCGGCCCATTTGGAGCGGAGCGACTCGTCCTCATCGGCCCGCGGTACGGTCCGTTTCTGGTCCTGGTCGAGGCCGGCTGACCGCACGAACGCTGGCGCGGTAGGATCGGCCGCCGGGAGAGCAGGAGGTTCTGGATGCGCGTCGGGTTCGTGGGGCTCGGGACCATGGGCGGGGCGATGGCCGCCAACGTGGCGCGCGCCGGGTTCGAGGTGACTGCCTGGAACCGGACGCCGGGGCGCGCCGCCGCACTTGCCGATCTCGGCGTCCGCCTGGCGTCCAGCCCGGCCGAGGTTGGCACGGCGTCCGACCTCATCGTCACGGTGGTGTCCGATACTCCGGACGTGGAGGCGGTGCTGTTCGGCGCCGCCGGCGTCGCGTCCGGTGCCGGATCCGGCACGCTCGTCGTCGACATGTCCACGATCTCGCCGTCAGCGACCCGCGACTTCGCCGCAAGGCTCGCAACCCAGGGTGTCGGCATGCTCGACGCGCCGGTTTCGGGTGGGAGCGAAGGGGCGAAGAAGGGGACGCTCTCGATATTCGTCGGCGGCGAGGCCGCCAATCTCGACCGCGCCCGACCCGTCCTCGCCGCGATGGGGACGACGATCACCCATGTCGGCCCGATCGGATCGGGCCAGGCGGTCAAGGCAGTCAACCAGGTCATCCTGGCGGGGACCTACCTCGGCGTTGCCGAAGGCATCGTCCTTGCGATCAAGGCCGGGCTGGACGTGGAGCAGATCGTGGCCGCCCTCTCCGGCGGCGCGGCCCAGTCCTGGGTCCTCACGAACCGAAGCGGGCGGATGCTCGAAAACGACTACCCGCTCGGGTTCAAGGTCGCCCTCCACCGGAAGGATCTCGGGATCGCGCTCGAACTCGCGCGCGAGACCGGCACGGCGCTCCCGATTTCGGCGCTGTGCGAGCAGATCGAGGCCGGGCTCATCGGCAAGGGCCACGGCGACGACGACATGTCGGCCGTCGCGCGCGCGATTCGGGAACTGTCCGGCCTCCCGGGCTGACGCCGGTCCCGGCCCGTCAGTCCAGGCCCACCAGGAGCAGCGGCGACCCGAGCTTGCGGTCGTAGCGCGGCCGGAATCGCTCCTCGTTGTACATCGTCGCGACATCCACGCGCCGGGCGGCAACGCCCGTCGAGGCCAGGTCCACGAAGTCGTACTTGCCGTCCCGGATCGCGACCATCTGGCCGAAGGTGCCGTCCGCGACAAGGTCCATCGCCACGTTGGCAAAGGTGGACGCCACGATCTGGTCGAGGGCGTCCGCCTGACCCGAGCGGAGGTCGTAGGTGAGCTCGATCGCCAGTGACTCGATCCCGGTCCGCCCACTGATCTCGCCCGCGAGCGCCTCGCCCACGTTGGCCTTGTGCCGATGCCCGAACGCGTCGGCCGGGCCGTACTCCGGGATGTCGGCGCCCTTCCAGATCGCCCCTTCGGCCGTGACCACGATCGCGTAGCGGCTCGGGGACGCGCGATGGTCGGCCGCCAGGACCTCGGCGAGGGCCGCGACGTCGTAGCGGACCTCCGGGATCACGCACCGCGCGGAGGTGACGTAGGCGGCGAAGAGGGCGGAGAACCCCGCGTCCCGGCCGAAGATCCGGAAGACGCCGATCCGTTCGTGGCTGCCGAGCGTGGTCCGCTGCCGGTCGATCAGCTCCTTGGCCCGCGTGATCGCGGACGAGAACCCGATGCAGTATTCGGTTCCCGGCGCATCGTTGTCCATGGTCTTGGGGATCGCGACCAGCGGTACGCCGCGGGCCGCGAGGATCCGCGAGAACGACAGCGTGTCGTCACCGCCGATCGTCACGAGGACGTCGATCCCCAACTGCTCGAGGTGGTCCATCACCACATCGGTGAGATCGAAACGATCCTCGCCCACCCGAAGCGCCTCTGCGCGGGCGGGGAGCAGCCACTCGGGCAGGGCTCTGCGCGGCATCCGGGCCGGGTTGGTCCGTGACGTGTGGAGGATCGTGCCGCCGGTTCGATCGATCGTCCGGGTGTTCGCCCGGTCCAGGCGCCGCAGGTAGTCGGGGTCGAGGTCCGGCCCCGGCCGGACGTGAGTGAGACCCTCCCAGCCGCGGCGGATCCCGAGGACCTCGGCCCCCATCTCCGTCGCCCGGTAGGTGACGCTCTTGATGACGGAGTTGAGCCCGGGGACGTCCCCGCCGCCCGTCAGGATCCCGATCTTGCGTGGTGGTGGCATCCGCCGAATCCTAATCCCGGATGGCCATGGTCTGCGACCGGCCGCGTATCATCGGCCCCGTGAACTACGAACTGTTCATGGGCGAGGCGCTCGCCGAGGCGCGGGCGGCCGCGGCGCGGGGCGAGCGTCCGCACGCCGCCATCGCCGTGCTCAACGAAGCCATGGTCGCCCGCGGGCACGACCGGGTCGTCGAGACCAACGATCCCACCGCGCACGCCGTGATCGTGGCGCTGCGCGAAGCGTCCCGCCGGCTCGGGACCGCTCGGCTCCAGGCCGTGACCATCTTCGCCACGATCGAGCCGTGCGCGATGTGTGTCGGGGCCCTGCTCGCCAGCGATGTCGATGCCCTCGTCTTCGCCGCTCCCAATCGCGACGACGGTGCAGCCGGGACGGTCATCGAATTGACGGATCACCCGAGCCTCCGCCGGCGGCTGCGCGTCGTCAGCGGCATCCGCCGCGAAGAGGCCGAAGAGCTCTACGCCGCCGCCATCCTGGCCGGCTGACGCCACTCGAAACCCGGCCCGGCTCGAGCGGGCCAACCGCGACCCTCTGCTATCCTCCCCGGCGGAGAGGTGTCCGAGTGGTTGAAGGTGCCGCTCTCGAAAAGCGGTGTGCGCAAGCACCGTGGGTTCGAATCCCACCCTCTCCGCCACAAGCTCACCCCGTGAATGGGCCATCCGTGCGTTGCCGGCTCCGCCGCGCTTGCTCATGCACCATCGAGGTGCACTCGCTCGCGTGCTCGCCGGCGCCTTCGGCTGACCACATTCTCGGGGCGAGCGGGTCGTGTGCCAGCGAGGCGCGCGTCCGTGCCGCATCCAGGCGCGTCACGGGCAAGCCCTCGCGGAGAGGTCGCCTAGTGGACTATGGCGCCGCACTGGAAATGCGGTTCGCGGCAACGCGTCGAGGGTTCGAATCCCTCCCTCTCCGCCACTCGCTCGAGCGATGGTCCGGGCCATCCCGGCGTTGCCGCCGCCGCGCCCGCACCGAGGCGGCGCCCGGGCCACGCGAGACTGCGCGGGTCGGCCCGGCGAATGCCGGTACACTCTCCGAGCCGTGCTAGGTGGGGAACTAGCGGTGCCCTGAACCTGCAATCCGCTCCAGCAGGGCTGAATTCCCTCCCGAGGTCCCCGCGCTCGAAGGCCGCTGCCGGAGGCGACGTTGAGGATCGGGTCCCGCGCAGCGGCGAATCGCGAACCGTGTCAGGTCCGGAAGGAAGCAGCACTCAGCGAAGCTCGTCGGGTGCCGCGGAACGGCCTGGTCTGAGCCGCTTTCGGTGGTGGGCACGGGTGTCGGTCGGTCGACGGAGGGTGCACGGCAACTCGCTTATTTGGATCGCCCCCGCCCGCGAGGAGCGCCGTGACCAGGACCGTTGGTGACGAGACAGTGAGCCGGGTGCCGCACCAGGCGATCTACCGCCGTTGGCGCGCCCAGACCTTCGCCCAGATCGTCGGCCAGGAGGCCGTCGTCGAGACCCTCCGAAACGCGGTCCGGACCGGCCGAGTCGCGCACGCGATCCTGTTCGTCGGGCCGCGCGGGACAGGCAAGACGTCGCTGGCCCGAATCCTTGCCAAGGCGATCAATTGCACGGACCTCCGGGACGGGGACCCGTGCGACGCGTGTCCATCCTGCGTGGCGATCCGTGAGGGCCGGGCCATCGACCTCATCGAGATCGACGCCGCCTCGAACCGCGGGATTGACCCTGTCCGGGAGCTGCGCGAGCGGATCAACTACGCCCCGACGGACCTCAAGCGCAAGGTCTACATCCTCGACGAGGCCCACCAGATCACGAAGGATGCCTGGAACGCCCTGCTGAAATCGCTCGAGGAGCCGCCCGACTTCGTCGTGTTCATGTTCGCGTCCACGCACCCTGAGGACTTCCCGCCGGCCATCCTGTCCCGCCTTCAGCGCTTCGACGTGCGGCGCCTCACGACTGCCCAGATCGAGGGCAAACTCCGCCGGATCCTTGAGGCGGACGGTCGATCCGCCCAGCCGGCTGCGGTCAGCCTGATCGCCCGGCTGGCCGCGGGCGGGATGCGCGACGCCGAGTCGATCCTCGACCAGCTCCTCGCGTCGTCCGCGGAGGACCTGTCCGAGGCGCGCGTACGCGACTTGCTCGGCCTGGCGGACGCGGAGTCGATCTCGGGGTTCGTGGATGCCCTCGTCGAGGGCGATGTGGCGTCCGGCGTCCGGCTTCTCGACGACCTCGAGGACCGAGGCCGCGACCTGCGCAGCTTTCTCGACCAGGTGATCGAGGTCATCCGATCCGCCGTAGTGGGCGCCCCATCGTCGGCAGACGGGCTGCACCACGGTCAGGGCGAACTGCTGGCTGCCGCGCGGCGCATTGCCGGCATCGATCCGAATCGCGCCGGTGTTGGGGGCCTGCGCCTCCAACTCGAGCTGGCACTCTTTGTCGTCGCCGCCGTCCCCGGCGTGGCCATCCCGGGTGCCGCACCGGAAGTGCCGCAAACGGCGGCTGTCGCGAGACCGAGGACCGTCACCCCGGCCACGCCCCGGCGGACCGAGGTCGCCCATCCGGAAGCCGTTCCGAGCGACACCCCCGCCAGGCCATCGACGGTTCGCCCTCGCCAGGCGCCCGTCACGGCGATCGAGCCGGTGATCGCCGCTGCGTCGAATGCTGAGGTCCCGCCGCTCGAACGATCAGCAGGGGCGAGACCGCGGGAGGCCGGCGAGGTCGCGGCGGCCGGGACCGGATTGCCCGGCGGGGCGGACCTCGCGACGCTGCGAGCCCGCTGGCCGGAGGTCGTTGCGCTTGTGAGTGCCCACCCACCCACCAAGCCGCTGATCGCCGTCTGCCGGCCGATCTCGGTCGAGGACGGGATCGTCACCCTCGGCTTTCCCGAGGATCAGGGCTTCGGCCGGTCGGCGTTCGCTGTGTGGCGACCAACCTCGACCTCGCTCCGCCGGCGATCACGGATCCCGAGGCCGCGCACCTGCTGGCCGAGGCCCAGCGGATCTTCAACGACGACACGCCGGACGCGGCGACCGTCGACTGACGGTACGGTCGCGCGGGCTGGGACGACCGCCCTCAGCGTGCGGGCCCGTCATCCGCCAGACTGACGCCCACCTGACCGACTTCCAGCAACGGAGCAAGAACCATGGGGATGGCAAACCTGCAGCGCATGGCGATGCAGATGCAGCAGGAGATGGCGAGGATCCAGGCTGAGCTGGCCGAGACGGAGGTCCACGGCTCGTCCGGCGGCGGCGTCGTCCAGGCGGTGGCCACCGGCAAGCAGGAGCTCCGCTCCGTGACGATCGACCCTGCGGCCGTGGATCCCGCGGACGTCGAGATGCTCCAGGATCTCGTGGTCGCCGCCGTGAACGACGCGCTGGAATCATCGCGCCGTCTGGCCGAGCAGAAGATGGCCGCGGTCACCGGTGGCCTCGGGGGCGGCCTCGGCGGCCTGCTCGGCGGGCGATAGCGGATCGTGTCGAGTCCACTCATCGAGCCGGTCGCCCGGTTGATCGAGGCACTGAACCGCCTGCCCGGGATCGGACCGAAGACTGCCCAGCGGCTCACGTACCACCTCCTGCGCGCCCCGGACGCGGAGGCGCGGGCCCTTGCGGCCGCGCTGGTTGCAGTGCGGGAACAGGTCGTCCTGTGCGAGGTCTGCTTCAACTTCAGCGACGCACCGCGCTGCCCCATCTGCCGTGACGGCGGCCGAGAGCAGCGCCGGCTATGCGTGGTGGAGGAACCCCTGGACGTCCTGGCCCTCGAACGCGAGGAGGTCATCCTGGCAACGAATCCGACACTCGAGGGAGAGGCCACCGCGATGTACCTGGACGAGCGGCTGGCGGGACGGGTCGGGAGCGTGACGAGGATCGCTCGCGGGATCCCCGTCGGCGGGGACCTCGAGTATGCCGACGAGGTAACCCTCATCCGGGCCCTCCAGGGGCGGCGGGCGCTGTCGGATCGCCGGGCATGAGAGAACTCGTCAACGAGGTTCTCCTTCGCTTCATCAAGGTCGGCGCGGCCACCCTCGTCGGGGCGATCATCTTCCTCGCGGCGGTCGGGCCGTTCGGGGCAACCCCGGGCGTCGAGCTCTGGCTGTTGTGCTGGCTCGCGGGCGCGGCGACGATCTTGTTGCTCGATTCCAGCCCGATCTGACGCCGCCACGCAAGCTGTCGTCCGGCGTTTGACAGGCCGCCGGCGGGCCACCTACCATTCGCCGCCGTTGCCGCATCCGCGGCCTCGTCGGGTCCAGCCGAAGTCGGTCGGGCCGGGGTCCCCTGGGTTTGACGCCCCGGCAGAAAAGCCCCATCATGGGCCGTCTGCGCCGGTCGCCGTCGCGCCCCGGGCGCCGCACCTTGACAACTGAAGAGTGGCAGGAAATCCGGAACAAACGGATGAGCGAGCGGACAAACCCTCGGATGAAGTCGCAGCCGCAAGGCTGCGCATCTTTTCGGAGAGTTTGATCCTGGCTCAGGATAAACGCTGGCGGCGTGCATGAGACATGCAAGTCGAACGGACGATCGAGGCTTGCTTCGGTCGTTAGTGGCGGACGGCTGAGTAACGCGTAGGTGACCTGCCCCGAAGTGGGGAATAACTGCCCGAAAGGGTGGCTAATACCGCATGTGGTGGTGAGTTCATTCTCACCAGTAAAGCCGCAAGGCGCTTCGGGAGGGGCCTGCGTCCGATTAGCTCGTTGGTGGGGTAACGGCTCACCAAGGCGACGATCGGTAGGTGGTCTGAGAGGACGATCACCCAGACTGGGACTGAGACACGGCCCAGACTCCTACGGGAGGCAGCAGTCGGGAATTTTGCGCAATGGACGAAAGTCTGACGCAGCAACGCCGCGTGAGGGATGAAGGCCTTCGGGTTGTAAACCTCTTTTGTCAGGGAAGATAATGACGGTACCTGGCGAATAAGTCACGGCTAACTACGTGCCAGCAGCCGCGGTAATACGTAGGTGACAAGCGTTGTCCGGATTTACTGGGCGTAAAGAGCGCGCAGGCGGTCGTTCAAGTCGAGTGTGAAAGCCCCCGGCTCAACTGGGGAGGGTCATTCGATACTGATCGACTCGAAGGCAGGAGAGGGTAGTGGAATTCCCGGTGTAGTGGTGAAATGCGTAGATATCGGGAGGAACACCAGTGGCGAAGGCGACTACCTGGCCTGTTCTTGACGCTGAGGCGCGAAAGCTAGGGGAGCAAACGGGATTAGATACCCCGGTAGTCCTAGCCGTAAACGATGGACACTAGGTGTTGGTGGTATCAACCCCGCCAGTGCCGAAGCTAACGCATTAAGTGTCCCGCCTGGGGAGTACGGCCGCAAGGCTAAAACTCAAAGGAATTGACGGGGGCCCGCACAAGCAGCGGAGCGTGGGGTTTAATTCGACGCAACGCGAAGAACCTTACCAGG
>JACVXW010000007.1:3061-37446 GCA_015661135.1 Chloroflexota bacterium | reverse complement strand
GGTCAACGACTACCTCGCCCGACGCGACCCGCAGTGGATGGGCCCGGTCTTCCACTTCCTGGGCCTGAGCGTCGGGATGATCACCCACGACACCTCGTTCGTGTTCGAGCCCGGGTACCCGACGAACGACGAGCGGCTCATCAACCTGAAGCCGGTCAGCCGGCGCGAGGCTTATGCCGCCGACATCACCTACGGCACGAACAACGAGTTCGGGTTCGACTACCTCCGCGACAACATGGTCACGGAGCTGGACCTGCGGGTCCAGCGCGAGCGGTTCTTCGGGATCGTGGACGAGGTGGACAACATCCTCATCGACGAGGCCCGGACGCCGCTCATCATCAGCGGCCAGGCCGAGGAATCGGCGGACCTCTACTTCCAGTTCGCCCGCCTCGTGCCGCGGCTCTCCGAGCGCCCCGAGGGCGAGGAGGAGGGCGGCGACTACTTCATTGACCTCAAGGATCGCGCGGTCTCGCCGACCGAGGAGGGCGTCGACAAGATGGAGAAGCTCCTCGGCGTCGAAAACCTCTACGACGCGGACCCGCGGCTCGCCCGGCACTTCGAGCAGGCGCTCCGCGCGCACGCCCTCTACAAGCGAGACCGGGACTACATCGTCAAGGACGGCGAGATCGTCATCGTCGACGAATTCACCGGTCGCCAGATGCCGGGGCGTCGCTGGAGCGAGGGGCTCCACCAGGCCGTCGAGGCCAAGGAAGGGCTGCGGGTCCAGCGCGAGTCGGTGACGCTCGCCACGATCACCTTCCAGAACTACTTCCGGCTGTACGACAAGCTCGCCGGCATGACCGGCACCGCGATGACGGAGGCCGAGGAGTTCTCGAAGATCTACAAGCTGGAGGTCGTCGCCATCCCGACCAACCGGCCGATGATCCGAGAGGACGAGACCGACCTGGTCTACCGAAACGAGAACGCCAAGTTCAACGCGGTGATCGAGGAGATCGTCGCGATGCAGGAGGTCGGGAGGCCGGTCCTCGTTGGCACGGTCTCGGTCGAGAAGTCCGAGATCCTGGGCGAGCTCCTCAAGCGGCGCGGCGTGAAACATGAAGTCCTCAATGCCAAGTTCCACGAGAAGGAATCGCAGATCGTGGCCCAGGCCGGAAAGACCGGCGCCGTGACGATCGCGACGAACATGGCCGGTCGCGGCACGGACATCCAGCTGGGCGGAAATCCCGCCGGGCTGGCCTCCGAAATCCTCCATCGGCGCGGACTCAACCCGGCCGAGGTGGACAAGGCGACCTACGACGAGGCGCTCGCCGAGGCCAGGACGATCTGCGACGAGGACCATGAGCGGGTGGTCGCGGCCGGCGGGCTCCACATCGTGGGCACGGAGCGCCACGACAGCCGGCGGATCGACAACCAGCTCCGCGGCCGGTCCGGCCGCCAGGGCGATCCGGGCTCGTCCCGGTTCTACCTCTCGCTCGACGACGACCTCATGAAGCGCTTCGCGTCCGAGCGCGTCACCGGCCTCATGGAGCGCCTTGGCCTGGACGATGACACCTACATCGAGTCCGGCATCGTGGGCAAGACCATCGAGAGCGCCCAGACCCGGGTCGAGGGCTTCAACTTCGATATCCGCAAGCGCGTCGTCGAGTTCGACGACGTCATCAACCTGCAACGCGAGACGATCTACGCCGAGCGCGACAAGGTCCTCCGCAACGAGGACCTGACCGAGACGGTCCGGGCTTTCCTGGGCGAGGAGATCGACGTCCTCGTCGATACCCACGCCGGCAGCGGCGGGCCCGAGACCGGGACGATGGACGGCCTCGTGGAGGCCCTCCGGCGGATTGGCTTCACGGCCGAAGACGTGAACGAGGACGAGCTCTGGGACCTGCGGACCCCCGATGCGATCGGCGTGCATCTCAAGGAGGTGGCGGGCGCCAAGCTCGACGCCAAGGAAGACGAGATCGGGCCCGAGTGGATCCTGATCGAGCGCTTCGTCCTCCTCCGAACGGTCGATTCGCTGTGGGTGGAGCACCTCACCGAGCTGGACGAGTTGCGCCGTGGCATCGGCCTGCGAGGTTATGCGCAGCAGGACCCGTTGAACGAGTTCCGGAAGGAGGCCTTCCGGCTGTACGAGGAACTGGGCGGGTTCATCCGCCACCAGGTTGCCAGCACGATCTTCCGGGTGACGCTGACGCGGGCACCCTCGCCCGCAGCACCCCCCGCAGGCGTCTTCCCGCTCGCCGGGCCGGGCCAACAGGCGAGGCCGGCGGTCACGGCCGGCGGCGGGGTGGGGCCGAGCGTCGGTGTGGCGGGTGGGGCCGTGCTGCGCGGCGGCGTGTCGGGCGGGGGCATCGCGGCCTCGGGCGGCGGGGCCGGTCTGCCCGGTCTGGGTGGGGCCCAGGCGAGACCCGGCCACACGCCGACGGGCGAGAAGATCGGCCGCAACGACGCCTGCTGGTGCGGATCGGGCAAGAAGTACAAGAAGTGCCACGGCTCCTGATCCGCCGGCGGCGCTGAAGCTCGGCGCCGGGGACCTCGCCTCGCCGACGCCAACCGGATCCTGGACCAGGCGGGGAGGGACGAGGCCCGGCCCGCCGACGCGATCGTGATCCTCGGAGCTGCCCAGTACGACGGCCGGCCGTCGCCCGTGCTCGAGGCGCGGCTGGAACACGCCGTGGCCCTGTATCAGGCGGGGATCGCACCCCTCCTGGTGGTGACCGGCGGCAAGGCAACCGGCGATCGGACGACCGAGGCAGCCGCAGCGCGCGCATGGGCGATCGACCATGGCGTGCCCGCCGAGGCCATCCTCGCCGAGGATCGCGGACGGACGACGCTGGAGTCGATCGAGAGCGTTGCCGGCATGATGACGGCCCGCGGGCTCACGAGCGCCGTTTTCGTGAGTGACCCCAGCCACATGCTGCGAGTCCTCCGGATTGCCACGGACGAAGGTGTTCAGGCGTGGGGGTCCCCGACGCGAACGAGCCCGACCGAGGGTGGTCGCGACAGCCGAATCGGGGCGATTCTCCACGAGGCCGCGGCGTTGGCCGTGTACTTCCTGGGTGCCGGCCATGTCTTCACGGAGGAATTCGGCGCCCAACTCCCTTGAGCAGCATGATTCTGGCACGGAATTCGCGCGAAATCGCATTCACCCCCTTGGCGATCCGCAGGTCCCCGCCTATACTCCGGGCAACTTCCCGATAGTTCCGGGACGCGCTCGTCCCATCGGCAGCCCCCGCGCCCACCCGCCGTGCCCAAGGTGTGTTGAGAGAGGGATCCGTGAAGCAGGCCGAGGAAGCAAGCTTCGTTGACCTGATCGCCTGTGAGCGAGACTGTCGGAACTGCAGCTACGCCGCCGCCCTCGACTGCGATGGCAACTGCGGTGTCTGCCCCCATAACGGCTACTGCCCCTGCGTGAACCCCGTCGTCGCCCGGAGCAAGTCGGCCCTCCGACTCATCGAGCTCCGTCCGATCCTGCTCCACGAGTCGCCGAACTCGACGCGCTGACCCAGGAGGCGAGTTTCTGGGATGACCAGCGGAGCGCCCAGCGCATCCTCCGCGAGGCGGACGGTCTGCGCACCGAGATCGACCTGTGGGGCTCGCTCCTCGCCCGGACCGAAAACCTCGAAACGATGGTCCAGCTCATCGGCGAGTCGGACGACTCCGAGCTGATCGCCGAGCTGGAGACGGAGGCGGCGGCGCTGTCGCGCGATTTCTCGACGGAACGAACTGCGCTCCTGTTCTCGGGCGAATACGACGAGCGGGCGGCACTCGTGACCGTGAGTGCCGGCGCCGGCGGGACCGAGGCCACCGACTGGGCGGAAATGCTGCTTCGGATGTACCTCCGCTGGGCCGAGCGACATCGGTTCCGGACCGAGGTCCTCGACGAGCAGGCGGGCGAACAGGCCGGCCTCAAGAGCGTCACCGTGGCCGTGAACGGGCGCCGGGCCTACGGCTGGCTGCGCGCCGAGCGCGGGGTCCATCGCCTCGTCCGGATCAGCCCGTATGACGCCCAGAAGCGCCGCCAGACCACCTTTGCGCTCGTTGAGGTCCTGCCCGAGGCAGAGGACGACGTCGAGATCGAACTGGACTGGGACGTGATCAGGGTGGACACCTTCCGGTCCCAGGGCGCCGGCGGGCAGCATGTCAACAAGACCGACTCGGCCGTCCGCCTGACCCACCTGCCGACCGGGATCGTGGCCCAGAGCCAGAACGAACGGAGCCAGACCCAGAACAAGGAGCTGGCGATCAAGGTCCTCAAGGCCCGGCTCCTGGAACGGGCGCTGGAGGAGAAGGAGGCGGCCCTCCGCAAGCTCAAGGGCGAGCACGTCGAGGCCGGCTGGGGCAACCAGATTCGAAGCTACGTCCTGCATCCCTACCAGATGGTCAAGGATCTCCGGAGCGGGTACGAGACGTCCAACACCGGCGCCGTGCTCGATGGCGAACTCGACGTCTTCATGCAGGCCGAGCTGGAGCGCCTCGCGACGGGTCGCCCGCCCGCGGGCAGCGAGGCCGAGTGACTGCTGCCGGCGAGATCGGCTACCGCCGGGCGACCGAGGCGGACCTCGCGACCTGCGAGACGATCTTCCGGGAAAGCCTCAACGGCTATCTCGTGCCGCTGGGCCAGTACGAGATCCCGGCCGACAACCCCGCCCTGCGCGCCATGCACGCGCACATGCTGGCGACAGACCCCGCCCGCTTCTGGGTCGCGACACGGAGGTCAGGCGAGGACGCGCCGGGCGACGCGGAGGAGATCGTCGGGTTCACCTCGGCCATCCGCCGCGGCCCCGTCTGGTTCCTGTCCAACCTCTTCGTTCGACCCGAGGCCCAGGCGAGCGGGGTGGGCCGGGGCCTGGTCGAGCGCATTCGGCCGGACCCGGTCGACGACGCGGTCATGGCTACGGTCACGGATGCCGCCCAACCGATCTCGAACGGCCTGTACGCGTCGATGGGCATGGTGCCGCGCCTGCCGATGTTCAACCTCGTTGGCCGGCCAACGCGGCCCGAGGCGCTGCGAGCGCTGCCAACCGGGATCCACCCGGTCCGGCTCGACGCGACCGCGCCCATCGAACGCGATCGGCTCCTGGAGACGGAACTGGCGGCCCTGGACGGGTCGGTACTCGGATACGCCCACCCGCAGGATCACGACTTCATCCGCGGTCAGGGTCGGGTCGGGTTCGCCTACCGCGACGGGGGCGGCGAGATGCTCGGCTACGGCTACGGGTCGGAGCTCGGGCGGATCGGCCCAGTCGCGACACGAGACGCGGGGCTCGTGGCGCCGATCGTGGCCCACCTCCTGGACGCCGTCACTCCCCGCGGCGCTTCGGGCCGGGCTGCGGATGGACGGCTTCCCGGTCCTGCTCTGCTGGAACCGGCCGTTTGCCGACTTCGGCCGCTACCTGCCGTTTTCGCCGGGGTTGCCCTGACGCCCGGCCCCGTGTTTGCCGGGGCGTCGAAGCCGGTGGTAGCCTCCGCTCGACGTGGCTCCACCCACCGTGCCCGTGCCCGGAGTCCCGCGCCGACGCGCCGCCAGGCATCCCCGCCGATGGCGCACGCAATCGCGGAGCCGAACCTGACGATGGCACCTCCCCGGACCCGAGTGGGCCGAATCGACACCGGACGAGCGCGCCCGGCCGGTCTCGACGACCGTTCCGATCCCGACCCGTACGACACCGACGAGGGTCCGAGCCGCGAAGCGGCGGCCGCGGCAATCGCGAACGGCACCGCCGGGGCTGGCCGGCGCCCGATCCTCGTCCTCAACGACGTGACGAAGCGCTACCCGAATGGTCGCGAGGCGCTGCGCGACGTGGATCTCATCGTGCCCGAGGGCGACTTCGTCTTCCTGGTCGGCCCGAGTGGGGCGGGCAAGTCCACCCTGATGCGGCTGCTCATCCGCGACGAGACGCCCACCCAGGGCGAGGTCATCCTGGACGGCCAGGACCTGGCCCGGCTGCCGCGTCGGTTCGTGCCCCGGATCCGGCGCAAGATCGGGACGGTCTTCCAGGACTTCAAGCTCCTCCCGACCAAGACGGTCCGCGAGAACGTCGCCTTCGCTCTCCAGGTGACCGGCACGCCACGCCGCAAGATCGGGCCGGCCGTGGACCGATCCCCGGCAGCTGTCGGGCGGCGAGCAGCAGCGGACCGCGATTGCCCGCGCCCTGGTCCACGATCCACGGCTCGTGATCGCGGACGAGCCGACCGGCAACCTGGATCCGCTCATCAGCTGGGAGATCATCCAGCTCCTGCTCCGCATCAATGAGCTCGGCGTCACCGTCCTCATGGCGACCCACGATGCCGACATCGTCACGGCGCTCCGGAAGCGGGTGGTCGCCATGGAAGACGGCCGCGTCATCCGCGACGAAGTGGGCGGCGGGTATCACCGGCGTGGCTGAGTCCGGCGGCGGCACCCGGCACGGCGGCGGTGCCCGGTGATCGGGTTCCTCGGGTTCAGCCTGTCGCGGGCCTGGCAGGGTTTCTGGCGCAACGCCGCGATCAGCCTCGCGGCGACGGTGACGATGACCCTCATGCTCCTCCTCCTCGCCGGCTTCTTCATCCTCCAGAACGGCCTGCTCGCCGGGCTTGCGTTCGTTGAACAGAAGGTCGAGGTCGTGGCAGACCTCCGGGCGACCGCTGCAGACGTGGATGTCGCCGTGCTCCAGGCCAGGATCGAGGCGCTGCCGGAGGTACGGGCGGTCCAGTTCGTCTCGAAGGAGGAGGCCCTGCGCCGCTTCCGTGAGTCCCGCGCCGCCCAGGGTGAGGAAGACCTTACCCGCTATCTCGACGCCAATCCGCTCCAGGCCAGCCTCGAGGTCAAGCTTCGCGATCCAGCCGACTTCGGGGCGGTCATGGAGCAACTGCGGGCGGATCCCGTGGTGGACCAGGTGAAGAACCTCACCGACCTCGCGCAGCGCGTCACGACCGTGACAGGGTTCCTTCGGACGGCAGGCCTGGGCATCCTCGGGCTGATCGGCCTGATCGTGCTGTTCATCATCGTCAATACGATCCGTCTCGCGGTCGTGAGCCGGGCGGATGAGATCGAGGTGATGCGCCTCGTGGGTGCGTCCGATGCCTTCATCCGCTGGCCGTTCATCTTCGAGGGCGCGCTCGTCGGCCTGCTCGGGGCAACGCTCACGCTGGCGATCGTGGCGGCCCTCGCGGAACCGATGGGCGGCTTCATGTTCGAGTTCTTCCGCGTCCTCCCGATCCGGGTCGGCGCGATTGCTCGCGAGGTCAGCGTCCTGGTCCTGGGCTCCGGCATCGGGCTGGGCGTGCTCGGCGCGTGGTTGTCCGTTCGGACGTACTTGATCCGCTAGCCTCGCCGGGGCAGCCGCCGCGCTCTCCCCGGACGTAGGATCGGCGGCACGCGTGTAGGCTTGCCGCCGCACGCGACGCCGCCGAAACCCCGCCTCCAGGCTCGCACGCTTTCCATGAGGGCCACGCCGCAATGTTCCCCGACGACCGCGACCGACCCGCCGACCCGCCCGGCGAGTCCGGCAATCCCGCCGGCCCTGGGCCGACCGGCCTGATCCCGGGATCCGCCCCCATCCCGGCCGCTGCCACCCCCAGGTAGCGAGGAAGAAGCGTTCCAGCCCTTCTGGGACGCCTATCACGCGATCAGGGATCAGTTCGCCCTCGGCCCGATCGATCGCAAGGCCGTGATCGAAGGTGCCATCCGTGGCATGGTCGAGGCGATCGGCGACCCCTACTCCACCTACCTGACGTCCGAGGAGTTCCGCTCCACGCTCCAGGACATCTCGGGCGAGTTCGAGGGAATCGGGGCCGAGATCGGGACGGTGGATGCCGCGCGAAAGACCGTCGACTGCACGACATTCGGGCCGGATTGCCGACTCGTCATCGTGGCCCCGCTCGAGGGATCCCCAGCCGAGAAGGCCGGCCTCAGGCCGGGCGACATCATCGCCGAGGTCGACGGCTCCACGCTGGATGGACTCTCGCCGGACGAGGCACGCGACAAGATCCGCGGCAAGAAGGGCACCACCGTCCTCATCACGATCGACCGCGAGGGCGCGGCTCCGTTCGAGGTCTCGATCGTACGCGACGTGATCCACCAGCGGGAAGTCATCACCGATGACTATGCGAACGGGTCGATCGGTTATGTCCGGCTCACCGGCTTCTCGGAGAACGGGGCGGAACGGTTCGTAGAGGCAGTCCAGGCCGCGCTCGACAGCGGTCAGACCAGCCTCATCATCGATGTCCGCGGCAACCCCGGCGGCTTCGTGACGGCCGCCCGGACGGTCGCCAGCACGTTCGTGAAGGAGGGACCGGTCTTCTGGGAGGAGGATGCGAAGGGAACCCAGACCCCCACCAACGCGACGGGCAAGGGCATCGCCACGGACGCCGCCATCGAGGTCGTCCTCCTCGTCGACCGCGGCAGCGCCTCGGCCAGCGAGATCGTGGCCGGCGCCCTCCAGGACACGGGCCGGGCAACCCTGATCGGCGAGACGACCTACGGCAAGGGCACGGTCCAGCAGTGGATCGATCTCGTCAACGATTCCGGCGGGGTCAGGCTGACGGTCTTCAAGTGGCTCACGCCCGACAAGCGCTGGATCCACAAGGTGGGCATCGTGCCGGACATCGTCGTCGAGGTACCCGCCGACACGCCGGCCGGAGTTGACCCGGTCCTGGATCGCGCGATCGAGTTCCTCACCGGCGGCTCCTCCGCCCCGGCGGCCTGGCCGATCGCGGCCTGACCCACGTTCGTCTGCCCGCACGGTTCCTCACCCCGGGCCGGGGCGGATCGCCGATGTTGCCAGAGAGCCGGGCATCCGCTAGGGTTCGGCTCGAACGAAAGGAGGTGATGTGCAATGTCAAGTCACAGTCATTGCACCACCTCGCCGGAGTCGACCGTCTAGCCGGTCTTCCGTGCGGGTGGCAGCCGCAAGTCGAACGCCGGTCCGAAAGGGCCGGCGTTCGTGCGAATCCGGGACCGACTCGCCGACCTGGCGGGCGTGACCCGGCAACCGGCCCCCCTGCCCCATCGATTGGAGCCTGAGCCATGGGCGAGGAGAAGACGATCGCCCTCAACCGGAGGGCCAGGTACGAATACTCGATCGAGGACACGATCGAGGCCGGGATCGTGCTGACCGGGACGGAGATCAAGTCGCTCCGGGCCGGCAAGCTCAACCTCAGTGACTCGTTCGCCCGGATCGAGCGCTCCGAGGCCTGGCTCGTCGGTGCCCACATTGCCCCGTGGGAAGGCGCCAGCCGCTACAACCATGAAGCCAAGCGCGATCGAAAGCTGCTCCTCCACCGGATGGAGATCGACCAGCTGCTCGGCAAGACGAAGGCAAAGGGCCTCACCCTGATCCCGCTTCGCGTCTACATCGACGGGCGCGGACGGGCCAAGGTCGAGATTGGACTGGCCCGCGGCAAGCAACTCCACGACCGCCGGCGCGACATCGCCGAGCGGGACGCCCGGCGGCAGATGGACCGCGACATCGCCGAGGCGCGCAAGGGCTGAGCTGGCGGCCGGCCGTCGCCGGACCCCGCGCCGGTTCAGCGCAGGAAGTATCGCCGGTTCAACGGGAGCTCGGTCGCCGGCGGCGCCTCCACGGGCACCCCCCCGAGCGTGACGCGTCCGGTGGCCGGGTCCACCTCGATCGCGGCCGTCGCCCGGTTCCAGGCGAGGGATGCCCGCGTCAAACCCCGGCAGCCGGCAACCGGGAGGAATGTCCGTCGGCTCGCGAGGCGGCGGCGCAGCACCTCCTGGTTGGCGGCCCCGGAGACGAAGGTCACCGACACCCCGGGCGCAGCGTGCGGCAGGCCGGCGAACTCGCGCGCGTAGCGCGTCGGCTCGGACCGCTCCACGGACGCGTTGCCGTCACCCAGCGGGGACCAGGCCGGGTGGCCGCCCTTCACGACGAGCTCCGGCTTGACCCCGAACCAGCCGGGCTTCCAGAGGACGATGTCGGCGATCCGGCCGGGGGCGAGTGAGCCGACGTGCTCCGCGATTCCGTGCGTGATCGCCGGCTCCAGGGTCACCTTGGCGAGGTAGCGCAGGACTCGATCACCGTCGTCCCCGTCGTCGCCCACGGCGCCTTCGCCTTCGTCGGGCAGGCCGGCCAGCGCCGCGACGGTCCGCCCGGCCTCCGACGCCCGCCAGGCCTTCATGACGTCGGCCAGCTGGAAGGTCCGCCGGACCGTCTCCATGATCCGGCCCATGCCCTGCGAATCCGAGTTCACGATGCTGATTGCGCCCAGCTCGTGGAGCGGACCCTCCGCAGCCATGGTCGCCGGGTGGAGGCGCTCCAGGACCAGCGCAACGTCCTCCGGCAACGCCCAGCTCGTGCCGTGATTGAGCATCGTCATGGCCAGCGTCTCGCTCGCCGCGCTCACGCCCCACGGGATCGTCGGCGTGGTGGACGAGCAGATGACGTTTGCTTCCCGGACGAGGGCGATGACGTCGGGCACGTGCCCGCCGCCAGAGCCTTCCACGTGGTAGGCGTGGACGGTACGCCCGGCGATCGCGGCCACCGTGTCCTCCAGCTCGGCGGTCTCGTGCAGGCCGTCCGTGTGGAGGCTGACCGAGATGTCGTGCCTGTCGGCGAAGCGCAGGACGTGATCGATGAGCTCCGGTGAAGCCCCGTAATCCTCGTGAATCTTGAAGCCGACGGCCCCCGCGTCCAGGAGCGGCTCGAGGGCGGCATCAGACGCGGCCCGGGCGCTGGCCTGGAGTCCCACGTTGATCGGCCAGTCCTCCAGGCCGCGCAGCGTCCGCTCCATGGCGGCCGGTGGCTCCTCAAAGCCCGCCGTGATCAGGGTCGTGACGCCGGCGGACAGCGCCGCCGGGATCAGGTTCGGGCTGATCGTGTGAACGTGCGAGTCCACGGCGCCCGGTGTCGCGATGAGCCCGTAGGCCGAGATCGGAGACGTGTGCGGCCCGATCGGCAGGTCGATGCCCTCGGAAATGCCCGGGTTGCCGGCGCGTCCCACGCCCACGATCCGGCCGTCCTTGATCCCTATGTCCGCCTTGACGATGCCGATGACCGGATCGACCACGAGCGCGCCGACGATCACCGCGTCGAGTTGGGACGGCCCGGCCTTCGAGGATTGGGCCATGTCCAGGCGGAGGTCCTTGGCGTATCCCCAGACCGGCTCGTCGCCGGGCGCCTGGCGGTCCTCCCGGACCCGGATCCGGAGCGAGGTGTCGGCGAGCCGGACGAGGTCGCCGGTCGTCGGTCCGTAGCGAGCCAGCCGCTCGACTCGCGAGAGGCGGGTCATCGAGGGCCGCTTTGGGTCGAGGCGTCGGTCGGCGGGTCCGAAGGCGCGCCTTCGGGGTCGATCTCCGGTCCGGTATGCATCTCGGCGGCATACCGAACGAGCGAAACCGTCCTCGTTTCGCCCGGCGCCCAGCGCTCCGAGCTTCCGGCGGGAATGTCCAGGCGGAAGCCCGTCGCGGCCCCCCGGTCGAATTCGAGCCGCCGGTTGACCCGATGGAACGGGAAGTGCGACGAGACATGGATGACGCGCCGCGATGCGCTCCGAACCACGACCTGCCGTCGCTCCAGGTGCGCAGCCGGATCGTCAAGATCGGCCGTGGCCAGCGTGACCGAGCCCGGGCCGTTCGGCTCGGTTGCGGCCGCGCCCAGTGGATCCAGCAGGACGATGAGCCGCGTCCCGTCGCCGATGAGCACCTCCAGGCGGACCTCGTCGACCAGGGATGGGACGCCTGGCATGGCCTCGCCCGGCTGGACGGCGGCCCGCCCGGCGGCCTCGACGTCGGCGAAGGTGGCCCCGGCCCGTGCCGCCTCGAACATGGCGTCGCAGATGAGCGCGACAGCCTCAGGCGCGTTGAGGAGCAGCCCGGCGTCGCGGTGGCGGCGTGCCAGCTCGGCCGCGCTGAAGACGAGCATGCGCTCCTCCTCCCAGGCCGTCAGTCGCATCGGGGAATCCTACTCGCCCCAAGATTGGCCGATCGCGCAACCTGGGCTAGACTCTGGGAGAGACGCCCGAGCGCGTCTTGGTCCTGTGGGGATGCGTGGTTTCGACAGGGTCCGGAAGACAGGAAATGCGAGCCGAGGTGCCGTCAGGCCTCGTTAAACAGGCGGCAAATCGAAGCAACTGCCAACAAGCAGTCGACTCTCGCCCTCGCCGCTTAGGCGGTAAGGTGAGCGTGGAAGCGGCCTCCGTCCCGTGGGCCGTGGAAGCGTCATTCAGCGGGGCTGCAGCCCGGACGAGCGTCGCGTAGTCCGGGAGCAAGCTCGATCTAGAGACACGTGACTGGACCACCCGGGAGAGTGCCGATCCCCGCCCGGACGGTCGACGAAAACGATCGGACACGCTCGTAGTGGTTCCTGCCGAAGGGCTCTGGACGGGGAGTTCGACTCTCCCCCATCTCCACCAACTCACCCGCGCCGCGCCTTACCGGCGAATGAGGACGGCCTCCAGGTACTCGCTCGGCACGACCATCGTGCCGTCGTCGGCCCGGTTGAACCTGGCGATGAGATCCAGCAGGTCCGCCTCGAGCGCCGCGCGTCCGGCATCGCCGACGGCCTCGAACGCCTTAATCGTGGGCCCGTACCAGCGGCGCCAGTAGTCCAGGTAGGCGGCGGGCGACCGGTAGCGGAACGTGTAGAAGCGCCGCTCGAAGGTGGCGCCCGCCAGCGTGTCTCCGAACAGTTCCCGAAGTCGATCTTCCGTGCCCCAGAGGACCGGGGAGCGCAGGCCGGCAGGCGGCGGCACGTGCTTCGCGTTGGTCTTGAAGAGCTGGCCGATGAAGCCCTCGGGCGTGTGCGCGACGAGGCCGATGCGACCGCCCGGTCGGCAGACCCGGGCGAGCTCCCGGGCCGTCTGCCCCTGGTCCGGCGCGAACATGGCCCCGAAGACGGAGCTCACGACGTCGAAGCTCGCGTCGGGGAAAGGCAGTCCCTCGGCATCGCCCTCGATGAACTCGACCTCGAGACCCTCCGCGTCGGCGCGTCGGCGTGCGCGGCCCAGGAGGGCCGGAACGTAGTCGAGCCCCACGACCGTGCACCCGCGCCGGGCGGCGGCCAGGGCGGCGTTGCCACTGCCGGTGGCGACATCGAGGAGGCGCTCCGGCGAGCGCACGTCGAGCGCCTCGATCAGCAGCTCCGACACGATGAGGATCTGCGTCCCGATCTTGTGGTAGTCGCCGGCCGACCAGGTCGCCTGCTGGCGCCGCTTGATCGCGGCGAGATCCGGAACTTCTTCGACGGCCACGGGCGCCCCCCGATGCGCGGGCTCGGGCAGAGCCGAGCGGTGTTCCCAGTATCCGAGTGGCGTCAACGGGGCGACCGCGACCACGCCAACCTTCAGCGTGCGGGTGCGGCCTTTGGCGTCGAGCCCGACCGGGCGATCGCGACGACGCTCGCGACGATGACCACCGCGCCCAGCCACTGCCCCGGGTCCAGACGGTCCCCGAGCAGCGCCACGCCGCCGGCCACGCCGAACAGCGGAATGAGGTAGAACGCGGCGGCTGCGCGTGACGCGGGAACGTGCCGAAGGCCGCTGAGGTAGAACACATAGGCGAGGGCGTAGTACACGACACCGGAAACGACGGCGCTCGCCCAGGCCTCGACGGAGATCGGCGCCGTCACCGTGAACATTGCGCTGTAACCGATGCCGGCGGCGTCGGTTCCGCCGAGGACGCCGTCAACCAGGACCGACGCGCCCAGGAGCAGGGCCGCGAACCCGAGGGCCCAGGCCTGCTGCCCGAGGACGATGCGGAGCGTGGACGGAACGTCACCGATGCGTCGGCGGGCCAGCACGGTATAGACCGCACAGCAGGCGATCCCGGCGACCGTCGCGAGGATGGCCACGACCTGGCCGCCGAGGCCGGGGGACCAGACCACGAGCGCCATCCCGGCAACCGCGGTCGCCGAGAGGACCACGAGTCGCGGCGTGACGGGCTCGCGGAGCCACCACCAGGCGATGGCAAGGATCAGGACCGGCTCGATGGCCCAAAGGAGCACGGACAGGCTGGCCGTGATCCCCGTCAGCCCCACGAGGCTGAGGGCGTAGGAGGCCCCGGGATTAAGCAGGCCCAGGCGATCGAGCGCGGCGGAATCCGCCGGACGGTCCGCCGGATCGCTGGCCCGCCCGAATAGGCCCCGCCCGAATAGGCCCCGCCCGACGAGGCCCCGCCCGATCCAGAGCGCCACCACGCTGATCGTGAGCTGGATGACGAGCAGGCTGAGTGGCGGGATCTCCTCGACGGCGCGCTTGCTGATGACCGTCCCGAGGCCCCAAGCGGCGGCGGCCAGCACGAGCCAGACGGCGGCGCGACGGGGCTTGATGGACGGGCTGGACGGGGTGGAAAACACGAGACGATCTCCGGTAGAGCGGGCTTCGGTCGGCGTCCGGTCAGGAGCGCCGGTTGCGAGCCTCCGCTCCGTCCGCGTCGCAGCGGGCGAACCCCGGCACACGCCGGCGCCGGTCGCCCAGCCTCGCAGGGTGTTTCTGGCTGATCTCTTGGCTCATCAGGTCGAAGTATGCGCCGCGTATCCTGTCGCGATGGATGCCGTGGTCGAATCGCCGCTCGTCATGCTGGACCGGGCCGGATACCGGCTCACGGGTCCGCGCCGGGCGGTGGCCGACCTGATCGCGTCGCGGCAGGGCCACTTCACGGCCGCCGAGCTCGTCGGCGATGCGGCGATGCGGCGGCTGGGCATCGCCCGCGCCACGATCTTCCGGACGATCGAGGTATTCGAAGGCGTCGGTGCGATCGAGCGGATCGACCTCCCGTCAGGCGACCATGCGTATATCGCGTGCGAGCCGGCTGCCCACCACCACCACGTCGTCTGCGCGAGGTGTGGGCGGGCGACCGATGTGGACGACGCCGGGCTGGCCGGGGTCGTCGGCCGAATCGCGACCGAGACCGGCTACCAGATCGACGCGCATCGCCTGGAGCTCTTCGGGCTGTGCCCGACCTGCCAGGCGGACGGCGCGACCGCCTCGAGCTCCTGACCGCCGGTCGCCCGTCTAGGGACTCGGGCTGGGCGCGGGATCCGGCGGGGGGGTCTGGTCGGGGTCGGGCGCGATGCCGATTCGCAGGATCCCGGTGATCCGTGCGTAGCGCGAGTAGTACGTCTCCTGGTGCAGGACGGCCCCGGCGGAGTCCGTGACCGTACGGGTCACCCAGACCTCCTTGCCGTCCACCGGGAACTCGATCCGCTCCTTGACGCCCGGCGCCAGTTCGGTCGTGTAGACGGTGCTGTCGGTGGCCGGCCTGACGTTCTCCACGATCGGTGTCGTGAAGTCGACGTCCCTGCCCGTGGGCACGGACCACAGCTGGAACTTGACGTAGCCCTTGCGGCCGACGGACCAGCCAGAGCCGCGAATGAGGATCGGCGAGGCCGTGTCGTTCCGGAAGGACATCGTCTGGATCGAGCCGGAACTGCTCTGGAAGACGGTCGCGTCCAGCCCGAGCGGGTACCGGTCGATGTAGTAGTAGTGGTTCCGTCGGGCGCCCATCTCGAGGCCTGCCCGAAGCGCGGCGTTGAAGAGGGTGGTGGAGGTGGAGCAGATGCCGCCGGCGAGCGCGCCCTGGGGTTCTGTCTTGCCGTTGATGATCGCGCCGCCGTCCTTGTAGCCGCGCTCGCGGGTCACGGGGCCGAGCGCGTCCCAGAAGTCGAACCACGCACCCGGCAGCACGACCGTCCCGTCGACGTCCCCGGCCGGGATCCAGATGTTCGCGCCCTGACCGTTCTTGATGCCGATGGGGAAGTAGGTGGTCCACTCGGAGATCGGCTCCATGAGCGGCGCGGTCTGCGCCGCCTCGGCGGTGGTCAGACCCGGCTCGACGACCTCGGTCGTGATCGGGATGCGTGACACCGTGAGCCCGGCCGCGAGCTGCTCGATGACCGCGATCAGGGTAGCCACGGTTGCTGGCACGTCCAGGGCCCGGCCGTTCCTGGCAGCGGTCACGCCGACGACCGTCTTGCCATCGCCGAGCAGGAACGAAGCGTCCACCGGCTCGCGAGCGACCTCGGCGGCAATCTCGGTGAGCCCGCCTTCGAGCCCGGCCTGGGCCACGACCGGTCCATAGCTGCCGTCGTCCTGGGCGGCGAAGGTGATCCAGCCGCGGAAGGAGTCACCCGCGATCGTCCAGGTCTCCGACCCGTCCACGAGCTCGAGATCAACCGCGATCCCGGCGGCGGCGGCTCGGGCCGCCCGGGCCTCCTGGCTGGTCACGTCCGGTTCGACGTCCTGGATCGGGACGTTGACCTGGACCGTCGGCGGGGCGGCTGGATCGGCGAGAAGCGCGGCGGCGGCCCGCGTCGCCGCGTCAACGTCCGCGGTCCGTCCATCGTGGCCGGAGGTCAACGCGAAGCCGCTCCCCGACACGGCGACCGTCGCGTCGACAGGCGGGAGATCCGTAGCGCGGGCGAGTGCCCGGACCGCCTCGGCCAGCGCGATCGGATCAAAACGTACCTGGAGGTCGATCTCGACGCCGCGCACCATCGTCCGGACATTCGACGCGATGCGTTCGAGCGTTGCGCCGCCGCGACCGACCGCCATCGCCCGCTCCACCAGCGCATCGACGTCCAGCCGGCGACCAAGCGTCGCATACGACACGGTCCGCGTTTCCTCCGCCGCGGTGAGGACGAGCTCACCGACGGCGAGGTCCGGGAACGCCGTGGACAGCCTTGCCCGCGCCTCGGACGGGGTCAGGCCCGAGACGTCCACGCTGCCGACGTGGACGCTGGGCAGGATGCGTCCGGCATTGGATGAATCAAAGGCCGCCAGGGCGCCGGCAGCGACCGCGAGCACGGCCAGGAGTCCGAACGTGAACGCCACGACGAAGCGGCGGGCCGTCCGGGCACGACCCGGTCCAGGCTCGACCACGGGTCCGGGTTCGAGGCCCGGCACCGCGAGATCGGCCGGCGCCTGCAGGGCGGCACTCTCTGCTTCCAGGGCAGCCTCTGCTTCCAGGGCGGCCTCTGCTTCCAGGGCAGCCTCTGCGTCCAGGGCAGCCTCTACGGGCGGCTCCGTACCGGGCGTCGTCTCGGACTCGTCGGTACGCGCGTTCATGGGCCGGTCATCCTAGCATCGGCTCTGGCTAGCCCTCCCCTGGGACGGATTCGAGCGACGGGGTGACGCGCACCCCCGGGCCATCGTGACGGGTGTCGCCGGGTCGTGCGAGTGACCCGATCGTCCGGGGCCGGTCCTGCCCGTCGTGAAGGCGCCGAGGCGGCTTTGGCCGCCACCGGTGTCAGCTCGAGTGAGGCAGCACCACGATCCGCCGGTTCGGCTCCTCGCCGATCGACTGGGTCGAGACGTCGGGGTGACTGCGGAGCGCCAGGTGCACCCACCTTCGCTCGAGCGCCGGCATCGGCTCCAATTGGAGCATCTTGCCTGTCTCGACGACCCGCTGGGCCGCCCGCTCGGCGATCTCGCGGAGCTGGCGCTCGCGCCGCCCGCGGTAGTCCTCGACATCCACGAGCACCCGAGTCCAGCCGCCCATCTCCTTGGAAAGCATCAGGTTGACGAGGTGCTGGAGGGCTGAGAGGCGCTCTCCCTTGCGGCCGATCAGGGCCCCGAGCGCCTCTCGCTCGTCGCCCTCCCCGGTCACGTTCAGGCGACTCGTCTCGGCGGCTTCGACGGTGACCGCCACGCTGAAGCCCATCAGGTCGAGGAGCTTCTCGAGGATGACCTTGCCGGCCGCAAGCGCCTCAGGCGACGCCTCGGCGGCCTCCAGCTCAGCCCGCTCCGATGCGACGGAGCCCCGCCCTGCGGCGAGCTCCGCGGCTTCGCGGTCCGTGAGGTCGGGGGCGCGGCGCGAGCCGCGGTCGGCAGTGTCGGGCCGCGGGCCGCGGTCGTCCCGGCGCGGGCCGCGGTCCCGGTCACGGTCACGGTCGCCGAAGGCAGGCCGGTCGCTGCGATCCTCGCGGGGTTCCGCGGGTGATGGCGCGTCCGGTCGCGGGCCGCGGTCGTCGTCGCGGGGTCGGTCGTCGCGGGGTCGGTCGTCGCGGGGTCGGTCGTCGCGGGGTCGGTCGTCGCGGCGCGGGCCACGGTCATCCCGGCGCGGACCACGGTCCCGGTCGCCGAATGACGGGCGGTCACCGCGGTCTTCGCGGGCCGGGGGCGGCGGCAACGGTCGGGCGGACGCGGCGTCGCGCTTCGGGGCGGCCCCGCCGAGCTCGGATCGAGGCGCGGCGAGGATTCGGGCGGGCTCCGCACCCATGCCCAGAACGCCGCGGCTACCGGGTGTCAGGATCTCGAAGTCGAGGTCGTCAAGGCCGGCCCCGAAGGCTTCGCGCGCGAGACGGAGGGCCTCCTCGACGGACTTGCCGGTGAATTCCTGGTACGCACTCATGTCAGTCGTCACTCATCTCTATCGTCGTCTGCCGCGTCGGCCCTGCCGGCCCCGCTGGCGGATGGTGGCCTGGGCAGCTGCGGATCGGTCAAGGCTGGACCGGTCCGGGTTGGCTCGCGCGGGCGCTCCCGCCGCACGCGAGGAAGGGGTCGGCGCCGTGGGTGCGGCGACCGGGAAGCGCGGTTCGTGGCCCACGGCAAAGCGTGGTGTCCAGCCGAAGAGCGGGAACATCCCGCCCCAGCCGATGATCAGGTACTGCTGGACGATCGAGAAGATCGTGGAGACGATCCAGTACAGGAACAGGCCGGCCGGGAGGATGCTCCCGTAGATCAGGGAGATGAAGGGCAGGAAGATCGCCATCTGGCGCTGCGTCTTGATGTTCTGGTCGTCCGAAGGGCTCGGCGGCGGGACGGTCATCCGCGACGCGACCAGCTGGAACAGCGACGATATGATCGCGAGGAGGCTCAGGCCGGACAGGATGGTCCCGGGCTGGCCCCACGAAACGAAGACCTCCGGCACGCCCCAGTTGACGCCATAGGCGAACGGGTTGAGACACGGGTTGTCGACGTGGCCGCTCGACAGGACGATGGGGAGGGCGTCGCACCCGAGGTCGAGGATGCGGAAGCCGAAGACGTCGAGCATTGCCTGCGGGTTGAAGTTGGTGAGGCCCTGGCTGAAGACCGTGTAGAGCGGGATCAGCAGGACCATCTGCAGGAAGATCGGCAGGCAGCCGACCGCGGAGACGCCACGCTCCTTGTAGAGCTGCGCCGTGGCCTGCTGGATCTTCATCCGATCGCCCTTGTAGCGGCGCTTGATCTCGTTCGCCTCGGGAGCGATGAGCTGCATTCGGCGCGTCGAGACGATCTGCCGCCGGAAGAGCGGGATGAGGACGACCTTGATCAGGAGGGTGAGGAGCACGATCGCGATCGCGATGTTGCTCGTCCACCGGTCAAATACCGCAAGGGTGATGAAGAACCCCTGGAAGATCGGGTTGAACAGCCAGGCAAACGGGCTGACCGGGTCTGCCTTCAATTCGGCGGGGACGAGCGGGATGGCGGCAGGCGGCGTGGCCGTCGGCGACGGCGTCACGCCCGGGGCCAGGGACGCGTTTCCCCCGATGCAGCCGGCCACGACGAGCGCCAGCCCTATGAGCAGGAGGAGCGGCACGAGCCGGATGAGACGGCTGCGGAGCATCACGCGGTGGGGTCCTCGTTCATCTGACGGGGTCGTACCCGCCGGGATTGCCGGGGTGGCAGCTGGCGATCCGACGAGCGCCCATCCAGGAGCCGCGCAGGAGTCCATACCGATCGATGGCCTGTTCGGTATAGCGTGAGCAGGTTGGTTCAAAACGACAGGCGGACGGGAGCCAGGCGAACGCGAAGCGGTACAGGTGGATCAACCCGATCCCGATTCGCTTCAAGATTCGCTTCCTCCAAGGACGCCGTCCCGGCTGAGCAGCCGGCGGAGCGCCGCCGCCAGTGTGTCCTGCCCGGCATCCACGATCGCCGGCCGGGCGATCAACAGGATGTCCCAGCCCGGCTGAAACATCGGTGCCATCACCCTCAGTTCCTCGCGAAGTCGTCGCCGAATGCGATTCCGGACGACCGCCGAGCCGAGTGCCCGGCCGGTCGCGAACCCGAACCGCGTGGTCTCGAGGTCCGTTCGAGCGATCCGTGCGGCGAGGATGGGGTGGGATCGCATCGTCCCACGCTCCTGAAGCGCCGCGAAGTCCTGCGGGCGCGAGAGCATCACCAGACGCGGCTGATGCCGGCCGCGACCGTCCGTCAGACCGTCAGGCGCTTCCGGCCGCGTGCTCGTCGTGCGGCGAGAACGCGGCGGCCGCCCGTGGATTTCATCCGGGCGCGGAAGCCGTGCTCCTTGGCACGATGTCGCTTCTTGGGCTGGTAGGTCTGCTTCATCGGGGTTTCGCGGATCCCTCTTCATCGGGCCTCGGGGTCGAGTCGGTGGTGAACCCCTGAAGGCACGCAAACGCGCCGTGCGCCCATCGGCGCGTTGGCGCGTTCATGTCCGGGGGATGATAGGTCCGGGCGAGAAGGGGTGTCAAACGCGCGGGAGCGGCGGCAGCAGGCACCCTGGGGGCGATACTCCCATGGAGTATCGCAGAATTACCTTGCGAGGCCCGGTGCGCGGTGCTATCTTTCGTGACCCTCGGCACCTCGGTCAGCCCGCAAGAGACCCGGCTCGAGGGGTGAGGCAGACCCTCCCAGCCGCTCCTCGACTCGACCCAGCTCCCCGGCGGTCCCGGCGCGACGACACCCGCGATTTCCGTTCCGGCCGCCCATCCATACAGCCCCTCCCACAGTGAGCCGTCATCGACGAATGGACGCGAAGCAGGTCTGGCGCGCTGCCCTCGGGGAGCTCCAGGTGTCGCTCTCCCCGGCGAACTTCGAGACCTGGCTGCGTGACACCACGCTCGTGGATGTCGACGACAACCGCTTTCGGATCGCCGTCCCGAACGCATTCGCGAAGGACTGGCTGGAGACTCGGTATCGATCGCTGATCTCCCAGACGCTCGCGCGGATCGTCGGCTACAGCGTCCTCGTGGACTTCGTCGTCGGGACGAGCCCGGAGGTGGCCGCCGAGGCAGCCGAAGCCGAGGCGCAGGCGACCCTGCCCGAACGGCCGGTCGCCACACCTAGCTCGCAGCACGTCCGGGTGGAGGCCACCCGGGTCGGCGGGGACGGCGGCTCGACGAACATCAACGCCCGCTACACGTTCGCCAACTTCATCGTCGGCTCGGCCAACCGCCTCGCCCACGCCGCCAGCCTGTCCGTGGCCGAGCGTCCCGGCCACGCCTACAACCCGCTCTTCCTGTACGGCGGGGTCGGCCTGGGCAAGACCCACCTGATGCACGCCATCGGGAACCAGGTCGCGGCCAAGTTTCCGCGGAAGCGGGTCGTCTACGCCACGTCGGAGAAGTTCACCAACGAGTTCATCACGTCGATCCAGCAGGGCAAGATCGACGAGTTCCGGGCCCGCTACCGGCGGATCGACCTCCTCCTCATCGACGACATCCAGTTCATCGCGGACAAGGAGCGGACCCAGGAGGAGTTCTTCCACACGTTCAACGCGATCCACGAAGATGGCAAGCAGATCGTGCTGTCGTCCGACCGCCCGCCGAAGGCGATCCTGACCCTCGAGGAGCGGCTTCGGAGCCGCTTCGAGTGGGGTCTGATCGCCGACCTCACCGCCCCGGACCTCGAGACCAGGATCGCGATCCTCCGGGCCAAGGCCGAGGAGGGCGGGGTGCCGATCACCTCGGACGTCATCGAGTTCATCGCCCGCAAGGTCGTCAGCAACATCCGCGAGCTCGAGGGTGCGCTCAACCGCATCGTCGCCTACGCGTCGATGGGTGCCATGCCGATCTCGATCGAGCTGGCCCAGGCGGTCCTGTCGAACGTCCTGTACAACCCCAAGAAGCGCCAGATCACCCCGGAACGGATCGTCAAGGCCGTGTCGGACTACTACGGCGTGGGCCTGGACGCCCTCAAGGGCCAGAAGCGGGACAAGGTCATCGTGGTGCCGCGCCAGATCGCGATGTTCCTCATGCGCGCGGAGACGGACGTCTCACTCCTCCGGATCGGCGCGGAGCTCGGCGGGCGAGACCACTCGACGGTCCTCCACGCCTGCGACTGAGGCCGGCTACCCGCCCTCCACCGGAGTCGGTGGTGGTGGACAACCGCGGCGGTGGCAGTGGGGAAGCGCCGTTGAGAGCGGCCCGGGGGGAGGCCGGGCGTGCGCTGACGGTCCCCGAGCGTGGACGCTGTGGCGGCCGGAACGCGAGGGTCCGTGCGCCATCCACAGCCGGTCCCTGGCGATGCACCGACGAGCTGGGGCCGGGGACGCGAATTCCACACCGGCGGGCCGGGTCACCCACGGTCAAGACGAACAGGATCGAGCATGGCCGTCCACCGTATCAACAGCATGATGACGATGATGACGAGTCGTTGAGAATGGAGGAAGATACACAGTGAACCGGACGGCCGGACCGGGGCCCGAACGCCCCGCCCGGACGCGGCGGCTCGATCGGTAGCGCCCCCCGGGATGGCGCCCGCGAGCGCGCCCCCGCCCATCCGACCATGTCGCGCGCCCGTACCATCAGACTCGCCCGTCAACGCACCCGCTGTGGAGTGGAATCGACGTGAAGCTTTCGGTCATGCAGGAGAACCTGGCGCGCGGCCTGTCCGTGGTCAGTCGCGCCGTCTCTGCGCGCAGCACGCTACCCGTGCTTGCCAACGTCCTGCTCCGCACGGAGGACGCCGGCCTCAAGTTAACCGCCACCAATCTCGAGATCGGGATCACCTACTGGGTACCCGGCAAGATCGAATCGGACGGCGCCACGACGGTGCCGGCAAAGCTTCTGACGGACCTGGTGAACTCCCTCCAGGGTGGGGATCGCATCGACCTCGAGCTCGGGACGAACGAGACGCTGGATATCCGTTGCGGCCGGTTCGAGTCGCACATCAAGGGGATTGACGCGGATGAGTTCCCGGCCATCCAGGCAACCGGCGAACGACCCACCACGAGGATTGCCCAGAACGTCCTCCGCCAGGCGCTCGGCGAGACAGCCTTCGCGGCGGCCACGGACGAAGCCCGCCCCATCCTCACCGGCGTCCTCGCGAAATTCGAAGGGGACAGCCTGACGCTCGCCGCGGCCGACAACTACCGGATCGCGGTGAAGACGATCCCGATTCTCGATGCCGTTGCGGAGACGAGCGTGGTCGTGCCGGCGCGCGCCCTGAACGAGCTGATGCGCGTCCTGTCGGACACGGATGAGCCGGTCGAGATCGTCCTTGCCCAGGCCCGCAACCAGATCCTCTTCCATCTCGAGGGCGTGGATATCGTCAGCCGACTCATCGACGGCCAGTTCCCGAACTACCAGACGGTCATGCCCAAGGCGCACACCACCCGGGCGATCCTCGATCGCGAGGAGCTCCTGCGTGCCGTCCGGCCCGCCGCCCTCATCGCTCACGAATCCGCCAACATCGTCAAGCTCCAGTTCGGCTCGGATGGCTCGGCCGGGATCACGGTCAGCGCCAATGCCGAGGTGGGCGATCACGTTGGCCAGGTCGAGGCGGTGGTGGAAGGCGACGGGACCACCATTGCGTTCAACGCCAAGTACCTGGCGGACGTCCTGACGAATGTCGGCGCGGAGCAGTTCGCCATCGAACTCCAGGGCCCACTGGCCCCCGGTGTCTTCAAGCCGATCGGCGACGACCAGTACGTCCACGTCGTGATGCCGGTCCGTACCACTTCCTGAGGGTCGCCACGCTCGCGTCGATCCGCCTCGCCGACCTTCGCGGGTACGGCGCGCTCGAGGCCTCCTTCGGGCCGGGGCCGCAGCTCGTCTGGGGTCCGAACGCCGCTGGCAAGACCAGTCTCCTCGAGGCCATCGTCCTCCTTGCCTGGGGGCACTCGCATCGGACCACGACGGACACCGAGCTGATCCGGTGGGGCTCGGACCTGGCTCGGGTGGAGGGCACCGTGGGCGCCGATACCGTCGACATCGCGCTCGTTCGGCCCGGGAGCCCCACGGCCACGGCCGGCGGCCGGAAGCGGATCCGGGTGAACGGCGTGGCCCGGCGACCCGCGACCCTCGCCGCCGTCCTCCGGATCGTCATCTTCGCGCCGGAGGAGATGCTCCTGGTCGCCGGCTCCCCATCGCTCCGGAGGACGGCCATCGACCGCATCGCGGCGAGCCGATCGCCCGGCTACGCCGCCGCCCTCTCGACGTACGGCCGCGCCCTCCAGCAGCGCAACGGGCTGCTCCGGGCAATCCGCGAGGAGCGGGCGGAGCGCGCCGACCTTCGCTACTGGGACCAGCCGTTCCTGGACGCCGGCGGGGCCATCGTGACTGCCCGCCTCCAGCTGCTCCACGAGCTCGGACCGGCCCTGGGTGCCGCCCACGCCGAGATCGCGCCTGAGGAGGCCGCCCAGGCCTCCCTGCGGCTGCGCTACGAGACGAACGCACCCGCCGGGGCCGGGGAGACACCCCGCGAGGCCCTGGCCCGGCGCCTCGTCGAGACGGCGGACAAGGAGGCATGGAACGGGTCCACGCTGGTGGGCCCGCATCGCGACGACCTGTCGTTCGTCCTGGACGGCCGTGACCTGGCGACGTTCGCCTCCCGCGGCCAGCAGCGAACAGCCATCCTGGCCTTCAAGCTCGCGGAGCTGGATCTCCTCACCGCCCACGACGGCCGACCGCCTCTCCTTCTCCTGGACGACGTCTTCTCGGAGCTGGACCCGGACCGGCGAGCCCACCTCGTCCGGCGGATTGCCGAGCTCCCGCAGGCGTTTGTGACCACCACGACGCTCGAGGACCTCGACCCTGCCCTTCGTCGAATCGCCACCACCTGGAGGGTTGATCCGGCATCCGAGGGCGCCACGCTGGATGGCCCGACCGCCGCCGATGGTGCAGCCGCGGCAGGGTCGCTGGCGGCGGTACGGTGACCGAGGAGCCCCGACGCCGGCGCGGCCCGATGTCCCGGATCGGCGACCTGATCCCGGACGCGGCGGCTCGCCTGGGCCTGGCCGACGAGCTCCGCCGGGCTCGCGCCGTCGCCACGTTCGACGCGATCGTCGCGGAGCGGGCCCCGGCCGCCCACGGTGCCTGCCGGGCCACACGGATCGAGGGCTCGGTTCTGCTCGTGGAGGCGGACGCCCCGATCGTGGCTCAGGAGCTGCGACTCCACAGCCGCCAACTGGCGGACGCGTTCCGGGCATCCCCGGCCGGCGCGAGCGTCACCGAGATCCGCGTCACGATTCGCTTCCGGGGTTCGTCTCCGGGGGGCTGAACCCCCCGGCCCTCGTGCGATAATCCCGGCCCCGGCCACCCCGCCCAGACCTGGCAGAGGCTTGCATGGCCCTCCGGCTCCAGATGAAGCTCGGCGCTGTCGCCGATCAAGATCGCCTCGCCGACTCGCCGGATACGGTCGTGGTCGTGGAGCCGACGGTCGGCTCGCGGGCTCGATCCAAGGGCCAGCTCTACCTCCTCGTGACATCGACCGTGCCGGGCCCGCGATCCCGGGAAGCCACCCGCCTCGTCGCCGACGCCATCCGCCACGAGTACTACTACGACGAATCGGCCGGCATCCGGGTCTGCCTCGTCAAGGCGATCCTCGCCGCCAACAAGCGCCTTGGCCACGCGCGCGAGCGCGCCGGTCTCGCCGGGCCTGGCGGCTCCGTTTCAGGCGCGGCCCCGATCGGCGTCGGCATTGCCGTCGTGCGGGACCACGAGCTGTATGTCGCGACGGTGGGCCCGGCCGAGGCGTACCTCAGCCGCGGCGCTCGCCTGTCCACCCTCCCGGATCCCCATCGCGAACGCGGCCTGCCGACCCCGGACCTGGAGCCCGACGTCTGGCGCGGCGAGATCGCGGTGGGCGACCAGCTTGCGCTCGTGTCACCCAACCTCCTTGCGCGGCTGGGCGCGGAGGCTCTGAAGGACGCCCTCGTCACCCTCCATCCCCAACCGGCGATGGAGCACCTGCACCGCCGATTCATCGAGGCCGGCGGCACCGGCAGCGATGGCGGGATCATCCTGGAGGCAGCCGAGGTCTCGGCAACGCGCGCCAATCGAACGCTCGTGCCCGTCCGGCCGGCGGAACCCCTGGCCGGGGCGCCGGACCGTTCACCGATCCCGCTCGCAGACACCGTCAGCGGCGGCGTCGCCGCGGCCCAGGCCGGGGCCCTGCGGGCTCGCCGGGCCGCCGGCGGAATCCTCGGCCGGACGATCGGCCGGCTACAGGACGCCCTGCCGAGCCGGTCCCCAGGGCCTCGCCGGATCACCCCGATGAGCGCCCGTCGCGAGACCCAGCAGCGGGCCGCCGTGGCGATCCTGGTACTCGTCGCCGTCGCCGGGTCCCTGGGCCTCGCGGCATCCCTCCTCGACGGGCGGCCCTCGCCAGGCGCGGTGATCGCGTCGGTCGAGGTCGGCCAGCTGGCTCTGGAACAGGCCCGCTCGAACCTCGACCGGGTCCGCGGGCCGGGCGTGGATCTGGTTGCGAGCGAGCCGGCGACCGCCGAGCGACTCCTCACCGACACGCTCGCCCAACTGGACCTCGCCGAGGAATCCGGCATCGCCAAGGCGACAACGGTGCCGCTCCGAGACCAGGCGATCGCCGCGCTGGACCGGTTGTTCGGCATGGTCGACGTCAGCCCGACGGACGTCTTCACCTTTCCGCTTGATGCCGGCGTGGACCTGGCGGCGCTGATCCGTGGCCCCGATGGGGCGCCCTACGTCCTGGATCCGAAGACCGCCAGCGTCTATCGGATCAACCTGGCCGAACGCGCGGCGGTCGCGATCTTCCGGGACGGCACCCGTGCCGCCGGGACCACAGAGGCTGCGCCCGTCTTCATCGCCGTGGGCGGCCCGGACCTCCTCGTCCTTGACGTCAAGAACGTGCTGTGGCGTTGGCGCCCGGCGGATGACACGGGCCGCGGCACAACGACCAAGGTCAAGGTCACCGGTTCTGCGGAGTGGGGCGACGACCTCCGCGCGATCGGCACCTACCTCCGCGATATCGGGGCGGGCCTGTACAACCTGTACATCGTTGATCCCTCCGAGCAGGAGATCCTCGCCTATGCACCGGCTGCCGACGGCAGCGGCTTTCCGGCAGCGCCGGCGAAGCGCCTGACGACCCCGCGACCCGTGGACGAGGTCACCTGCCTCTTCATCGACGGCGACATCTGGGTCGCCGACGGGGGCGAGATCCTGCGCGTCGTTGCCGGGACGACCGCGGGCTGGACGGCAGCGGCGCTGCCCGACGCGATTCTCCGGGATGCCGCCTCGTACACGTGCGTGACGTCGGGGACCGTGCGCCGCGAAGGCCGGATCTACGGCTATGACCCGGCAAATGAGCGGCTGGCGGCATTCATCAAGGCGAGCGGCGACTTCGTGGAGCAATACCGCCTCGCCGGCGGCGCCGTTGACTGGGCCGATGCCCGCGGCTGGTACGTTGAGCCGGGCATTGCCGACGCGCCGGACACGATCGTCTGGATCACCGCGACCGCGATTCGCAAGGCGGTCCTGGAGGCCGCCACCAGCGGCCCGGGCAGCACCACGCCCGTGCCGTCCGGCGCCGCCTCCCCTGAGAATTCGGCGGCCGCGACGACCACCCCGTGATTCCGCTCCGCGACGCGAACCCCACGCGCCGACGGCCGGTCGTGACGCTCGGGCTGATCGGCGCCTGCGTCGCCGTCTTCGGGTTGGAACTTGCGATCGAGGCGTCGGGCGGTGCGGAGGCGCTCGGACAGTTCTTCAAGACATGGGGCGCTGTGCCGGCCCGGATCTCGGCAGCCCTGGCCGGCTCCGGCGACCTGGGCGGCGCGGCCACCGGCGCATTCGCCAGCATGTTCCTGCACGGTGGCTGGTGGCACATCGTGGGCAACCTGCTGTTCCTGTGGATCTTCGGCAACAACATCGAGGACCGGCTCGGTCGCCTGCCGTTCCTGGGCTTCTACCTCCTCGGCGGCCTGGCCGCGACACTCGCCCAGGTCTGGGTGGATCCGGCCTCGGAAATCCCGCTGATCGGAGCGTCGGGCGCGATCGCGGCCACGCTCGGCGCGTACATCGTGCTGTACCCGCGGGCCCGGATCCTGACCTTCGTCTTTCTGGGGTTCTTCTACCAGCTGATCGAAGTGCCCGCGCTCATCGTCCTCGGCTACTGGTTCCTCCTCCAGCTCCTCGATGGCGCGGCTTCGCTCGGCGCGGTGGCAGCGCACGGCGGGGTGGCATTCTTCGCCCACATCGGCGGGTTCGTGGCCGGTCTCGTGGCCGGCCTGCTGGTCAGGCTGACCCGGCGCGCATCGCCGCCCACCGCTGGTTGGTGGCTCCGGCCGTCCTGATGGTCCGTCCTGACGGTGCAGGCGATGGGATAATCCGCCCATGGGCCGCCTGATCGAGATGCAGGTCGAGAGCGTCCGTGTCCACATGCTCTCGAGCCGACATGTCGTGATCCTCAAGGACGTCGTTGGCGATCGCTACCTTCCGATCTGGATCGGTCAGTGGGAGGCGAGCGCGATCGCCATGAAGCTCCAGGGGCTGGCGGCCGAGCGCCCCCTTACTCACGACCTGTTCCTCGCCGCGCTCGAGCGGCTCCGCGCCCGGGTTGAACGGGTGGTCATCTCCGCACTCGCCGAGGAGACCTATCACGCCCGGTTGATCCTGGCGGTGGACGGCGAGGAAATTGAGCTCGACGCCCGGCCGTCGGACTGCGTGGCCCTTGCCGTCCGCGCCGACGCCCGGATCCTCGTGGCCGAGGAAGTCCTCGACCTGGCGGCACTCGGCGCCGATCCGGGCGCTGACGAGCGGGCCGAGGCGGCAGACCCGGGAGGCGCCGTCTCGAAGGGCCAGGACGTGCCCCTCGAGACGCTCGGCGAAGCCGTGGTGGACGAACGATTGGACATGTTCCGCGAGTTCGTCAACTCGCTCGAACAGGATCCCGGGTCCGGCGGGAGCTCAGGCGGAAGCTCGGGGCGTCGGCCTGGCTGACCGGCGCGGGTCCTTCTGACCGTCGCGCGTCAGGCCTCCGGCAGGATCGGTTCGCCCCGCGCGAGGGCGCGGCCGGGCGCGGCCCACAGGCGCAGCCGAAGCAGCCAGAAGTCGCGGACCGCGCGAAGGACGACCTGTGGTTTCGCCCCGGTCGCGCTGCCGGCGGTGCGGGGATAGTGGGGCACGCCCACCTCGACGACCCGGCGTCCGGAGGCCAGCAGCTTGATCAGGAGCTCGGCCGAGAAGAAGGCCCCGCTCGATTCGACGCTGATTCCACGGAGGGCCCCGCGCCGGATCAGCTTGCAGGCACAGTCGACGTCCGTGACGCGCAGGCCGAAGAAGATCCGGTTGGCGAGGCGGTAGACGCGGGCGTACAGGGTCCGCACAGGCGGGTCCGCCCGTTTGATCCGGAACCCGACCACGGCGTCTGCGTCCCCGGCCGCGAGCCGGGTCGTGAGGCGCGCCAGGTCGGCAACGCGGAACTGGCGATCGCCGTCCGTGAACGCGATCAGGTCGTGGCGCGCCGACGCGAAGCCGGTCCGCAGGGCGGCGCCGTAGCCGCGGTTCACCTCGTGGTGGACGGCGCGAACGCGAGGATTGGCGGCGGCCAGCTCATCCGCGAGCCGAGAGGTCGAGTCCCGTGAGCCGTCGTCGACGATGACGATTTCGAAGACCTCGGCGATCGCGGGCAGGGTCACCAGCGCCTCCTCCACGAGCCCACGCAGGTTGGCCTCCTCGTTGTGGGCCGGAAAGAAGCAGGACAGCGCCGGGACGAGCGGCGGCGCCGGCGCGCCAGATTCCGTCCCTGCGGAGGCCGTCGAATGTCCCACTAGCGTTCTCGAACAACGCGGTAGACGTCCGGCGCCGGCTCGTTCGAGATCGACATGAGGACGTACCGGGCCTCGACGAGGGCCAGGTCAGCATCGTTGGCGCGGATGACGTACACGGGCCGGGTTCCGAGGAATCGGGCGATCACGTCTGTTGCTTCTCCGTAGCCGAGGTCAAGACGCGTGCGGTCGTCGATGATCGTCAGATCGGGCCGCAGGCCGTCCACGTGCCGCGCATACCAGAGTACGGTGGACAGGCCCCACCAGCTGACGACCACCGCATCCTCCTCCATCCCGGCCAGCGCGGCCGTCACCCATGCTCGAGCCGAGGTGTCGCCGCTCCGGTCCGCCGCGGCCGACCGCGCCCCAAAGTCCACGGCCGCCGGAAGGAGCAGCGCCCCCGCGAGGACGGTCGCCGTGACGGCCCTCGCGGAACCCACGCGGCGGCGCTCGCTGCCGACCTGCTCGACCACGATCCCGGCGAGGATCCCGAGCCAGGCCCATGTCCAGAGGACCGGCCCAAGGTAGTAGCGCCCGATGTCCGCGTTGGAGTACGAGGCGTTGAAGAGGACGGTGACCAGCATGGCGGTGCCCGTGAGCAGGGCGAACCGCGGGTGGCGAACGACGGTCGCCAGGAAGCCAACCGGAATGAGCGCTGCGAGGAGACCGAACTGGGCCGCAGCGAGCCCCCCGAGCTCCCCGACCTTGCGCGGCAGATCGCCGAGCGGATCCGCCAGGGAGCCGCGGAACTGCTCCGCCAGGGCGATGGACCAGAAGCCGTCCCAGGTGTCCGGCCTGCCGTAGACGAGTGCCGCCTTGAACGGTCCATCGGCGGCGCGCAGGGGCAGTTCCAGGTACGGGACGACGAGCGCGCCGATGAGGGCAAGGAGGCACACTCCGAAGAGCCGTGGACGGACGATCACGCCGGGCTGCACGCTGAGCACGTACAGCCCGACCGGCACGGCCAGGAGGAGGGTCAGGGAGTGGTTTGCGGCCGACAGGCCGAAGATCCCTGCCGCGAGGATCAGCCAGCGATCGGCCATTGCCTGTCCATCTCGCCGGGCGTGTTCCCAGCGGACCAGCGCGGCGAACAGGACCGCCACGAGCGCCAGATGGAGGGTGTGCGGGTCCGCGTGCGTTGCCAGGTTCCAGGCGACGGGTGTCGTGGTGAGTCCCACCCCGGCCGCCATGCCGACGGCCACCGATCCCGTCAGCCGGAGGACCAGCCGCATCGTGACCGCGGCCGCGAACGCAACACACAGGAGCGAGAACACGTTCATCCGGAAGGCCGGCTCTCCCAGGGGTGTGAGCAGGAAGTTGGCGACGAAGCCAAGGATCACGTACGTGGGGTAGCCGGTGGGGTGGGCGGTGCCCAGGATCGGCGCGACCGTCTGGAACTCGGCGGGGAGCGCCATCGCGCGATCCCGTACCGAGACCGGCGCGATCACCATCCGAGGACGTTGCCCCACGTCATGCCCCAGAAGTTGATGGCCAAGGACAGGCCAACGAGCCAGGCCGCCAGCAGCCCAACGCCGCCCCGCCGGGCCATCCCGAGCGCAACCAGCGGCAGGGCGAACACGACGAAGTCGTTGCTGAACCGGTAGCCAAACTGGACCCAGCCCTGACTGAAGTGCATCAGGTTGACGACGGCGATCGCAGTCACTGCCATCGCCGCGCCGGCCACCAGCCGCGAACGGCGGAGACGGCCGAGGGCCGGGATGACCAACAGGAAGGCCGGGCTCGTGAGGATGATGCTCATGCCGATCGCCTTCGGCACGGCAATGGGGCAGGTCGGGTCAAACACGCCCCGCGCTGCGCCTGCCGCGGCGCACAGAGCGGCGCCGCTGTCGCCGAAGACGCCTGTCGCGTTGGCCGGGAGGATCGTCGGTGCGGACAGGAACAGGATCCCCAGGTTCTGGGGCAGGTAGCGGATGTCCTCGATAGCCCAATCCGGGTTGTAGCCGAGGGCCGCGTAGCCGTGCGCCTCCAATTGATACTGGTACTCGTAGCCCGGATGGAAGACCTCCCCGGTGGTCGCCAGGTTGTAGGCGAGCAGCAGGCCGACGGGAATGATCGCCCCGAGGCCGGCCGAGACGGACCGCCGGGCCAGCGAGCCACCGCTGCCAACGAGCATGAAGAACGGCGCCCCGAAGACGATCGTCAGGCGCGCCGTGGCGGCCATGCCGAACAGCAATCCCGCCAGGAACTGCCGCCGATCGATGAAGGCGAGCGGGGCCCGAAGACCGTCCGCCACCTCCCGGACGGACGTGCGGATGGCCGCGCCCATCACCATGATGACGGGCGCCGGATCAGCATCCTCCTGGGCATCCGCCGCGGCCGGCTCGGCATCGCGGGCGAACCTCCGATCGCCCCCGAGGGCGACGCCCAGCGCGAGCAGGAGCGGGGTCACGGCCACGACATGGGCGAAGAACCAGGTGGTCCCGAGGCTGGCCGCGTACCAGGCAACCGTCCCGAAGCCGAAGAAGATCGTGGTCGCGAGCCGCGGGGCCCGTCCGACCGGCAGCCGTCCGAGCGCCCACCAGCACAGGCCGACGTTCACGGCGCCCAGCACGACCGAGACAGCCCGCTGATCCGTGGCGATGCCCCAGAGCGCGACGAACGGCAGCAGGACGATCGCCGGCAGGGGAGGGAACGGAAGGAGGACCTGACCCGTCAGGTTGCCGGCGGCATCCCGCAGCGGGTACACGTCCTGGAACCATCGGTCACACGCAACCGGGCACACGATCGCCGCTTGGCCGTCGAGAAACGCGAGGGCCTGCCAGACGAAGTGGTTGTAGTAGCGCAGGGACCCGGGCAGCCAGTAGGCCGCCAACGCGAGGGCCACGAGCGCGGCTCCGATGAACCCGGAAGGGAGGAGGTCAAGCCAGTGCGATCCGGATCGGACGGGGCCGGCGGAGCCCCGACCCTGTGCTACGCTGCCCGCCACCTCAACGCTCGTGCAGGAGGCCGATCCGGTTGACAGGCCCCGTATCGGGTGAGCCCGTGCGGGGCGGAGCCGAGACGCGCGCCAAGGCGCGGGACGACGTCGGCGGCATCCTGATCCTCCTCGCGCTGGCCCTCACCTTCCGCGTCATCATCGCATACCTCCTGCCCGGTTCCGGCTTCGCCAACGACATCGCCGCCTTCCAGTTCTGGGCTTCCAACCTCGCCACCGAGGGCCTCAACGGGTTCTACGGGCGGGACTTCCTCCACGACTACACCCCCGGATACCTGTACGTCCTGTGGGCCGTCGGGATGGTCGGCAAGGTCTTCGGCGGCGTCGGCGACCTGATCAAGGTCCCGCCGATGGTGGCCGACGTCGTCCTGGCCGGGCTCGTCTGGTCCATGGCCCGGGAACTCGGCGCCGGGCGCTGGGCGGCCCGGCTCGGCGCGCTCCTCGTGGCCGTCAATCCGATCACCTGGCTGGACAGCGCCATCTGGGGCCAGGTGGATGCGTTCGGCGTGATCTTCCTGCTGCTCGGCCTGCGGGAGCTGTGGCGGGACCGGCCCGAGCGCGCGGCGATCCTGACCGTTATTGGGGCGATCATCAAGCCACAGCTCGGGATCCTCGTCCCGATCGTGGCCGCGGTCACGATCCGGCGTGCATTCTGGCCCGAGGGCGGCCACGGCGAGGAAGCGCCCCCGGCGCGGCGACGGACGACGACTGGCTGGGAGGACGGGGTGCGCGGGCCCGTCCGCATCATTACCACGGGCCTGGCCGGCTTCACGACCGCAATCGTCATGTCACTGCCCTTCGGGCTGTCATTGCCCGGCCTGGTCGAGCAGATCTTCAAGACCGCCGGCGGCTATCCATACCTGTCGGTGAACGCCTGGAACCCCTGGGCGCTGGTGACCTTCAAGGGCGGCGGGATCGCCCAGAGCGGCACCTGGGTCTGCGACATGGTCGTGCCGAAGGGCATCTCGTTCTACAACTGCCCGGACGCGTTCGCGTTCGGCGCGGTCCCGGCCGTCGTCGTTGGCACGCTGCTGACGCTGGTGGTGTTCATCGCGGTCAGCGTATTCGTCGCGCGCCGCCCGGACCGCCGGACGATGCTCGTGGGCCTCACGGTGCTGGCAATCGCCTTCTTCGTGGTCCCGACGCGTGTCCACGAGCGCTACCTGTTCCCGCTGGCCATCCTCGGCGCGATCCTCGCAGCGGTGTCGATCCGCTGGACGATCGCCTATGTCGCCTCGAGCGCGGCGACCCTCGCCAACATGTACTTCGTCCTGACCACACTGTATCCGAACAACCCGGGAATCGACGACTGGCTGGGGATCGGACCGGCGGTCGGCTCCTGGACCGGCGTGGCCGTGGCGGCGTCGATCCAGGCCGGGATCTTCCTGTTCGCGCTGACCGAGCTCCGGCGGTCGGCGAGCGAGCGGCTGGCCCGGGAGATCGAAGCGAGCCGCCGCGACGACGACGGGGCCGGCGACGCCGCATGGGATGACGGGGCCGGCAACGACGGCCCGGGCCAGGACGGCGCGAGGCCGGCGACGGCCGGTGCGCCCGTGACCAGCGCGCAGACCACGATTCTGGCCTCATCCGATCGGGAGCCGACCGCAGCGCTGGGCGAACCGCTGGCGGAGCCGATCGGCGACCTCTCGGCGTCACCACGGCTCCAGCCGGTCTGGGGTGCGCGGCCGTCGTCGGACGAGCTCGGGTTCATCGGCTGGATTCGGGCCCGGTTGAATGAGCGGCCGATCCGCCCCGATCGAACCGCCACCCTCGCCGGCGAGGGCGGTGGGCGGTTCGACCGCATGGACTTCTGGATGATTCTCGTGCTCGCGGCGGTCCTCC
>JACVXW010000007.1:0-3051 GCA_015661135.1 Chloroflexota bacterium | reverse complement strand
CAGATGCACTTCGACGAGGTCTACCACCCGCGGACCGCGACCGAGTTCCTGCAGGGTTGGCGCTACGGGATCTCGCACAACATCTACGAGTGGACGCACCCCCACCTCGCCAAGTACGCGATGGCGCTGGGGCTCGTCGCCTGGGGCGAGGACCGGACCGCCGCGACCAGCGATCTCGGCGTCGAAGTCCTGAGCGCGGCGGTGGAGCCACGCTGGGATGACGCCCGGTCGAACAGCCGGATCGCCGGCGACCGGCTCTGGATCGCCACCGGCAGCGAGGCTCGAGCCTACGACCTCGCCACCCGGACCCTTGTCGCCAGTGTGCCCATCGACGGGGCGACGACCGTTGCCGTGGACCGGGTGGGCCACCGCGTAGTCGTGGGCACTAGTGGCGGCAGCCTCCGGATCATCGAGACCGCTCCGCTCGACGAGGCGCGCTGGACTGGCGTGGCGGCCAAGGCATCCGCCCGCGCGTTCGCCAGCATCGATGGGCCGATTCAGTTCCTGCACGTCAGTGCGGATGGGGCATGGATCGTGGCGGTCGAGCCCGGCGGCGGGCCCGGCGCGGACACCGTGGCCGGCGCCTCGTCTGCGATCGTCCTCGACGCGGCGGCGGCGACCCAGGCGGGACGGATCATCCTGACGGACGTCACCGGTGTCGCTGACGCCGGGATCGGGACCGTCGCTTTGGCGACTGGTTCCGGCGTCACGTTCATCGACACGACCTCCGCGTCCGTGACGAGCGCCGTGCTGCTCGGCGGGCCGGCAGCGGGGATCGCCCTCACGACGAACCTCGACAAGGACCGGCTGTACGTGTCCTACCGGGCCCCCGAAGGCCCGCGGGTCGCCACGGTTTCGGCCCCGGGGAGCGGCGGAACGCCGGCCCTGGACGCCACGTTCCAGCTGCCCGGCACGAGGGTCGGCTGGGTCGGCTTCGATCGTGCGACGCAGATGGTACACGTCGTGGGATCGACCCCGGATGGCTCCGCCAGCACGGTCTATGTCGTCGAGCCGCATTCCAACGCCGTCTATGCCGACGCGGTCCTGCCGTTTCTGCCCGGCGCCCTCGCCCTGGACGAAAACGAGCGCTACCCGAGCTCGGATCGGCAGCAGCTGCTGGCGTTTGAGGCGGCGGGCAGTGCGGCCACGGTGGACACCGGCCAGCACGCGTTCGCGTGGCGCCTGCCGGGCGTCCTCGCCGGTGTGCTCATGGCGCTCTTCCTGTACGTCCTGGCGCGCCTGCTCTTCCGGCGGCGCGAGGTGGCCGTGTTCCTCGCGGTCATCGTCGCCTTCGACGGGATGCTGTTCGCCCATAGCAGGATCGGCATGAACGACTCCTACGTGGGCCTTGGGATCGTGGCCGCCTACACGATCTTCGCGGCGCTGTGGCGCGCGCCGGGGGGCGACCGGCGGCACTGGCTGGCGTTCGCGCTCGGGATGCCGGCGATCGGAGTCTTCCTCGGCGTTGCGCTGGCGGCGAAATGGGTGGCCCTGTACGCCATCGGCGGGCTCGGGATCCTCTACCTGACCCGGAGCGCGCTGGGCCGAATGGTGCTGATCGGCGGCCTGATCCTCTTGACGACGTTCCTCGGGTACCTCGCGATCTCCGTGCCGGAGGGCCAGACGGGCGGCAACTACCTCTTCCTGTTCATCATGGTCGGCCTGACCCTCGTGACGGTCGTCGCCAGCGTCCTCCATCCGGTGGCCTGGACCTGGGAGGAGCAGCGGCTCGCCACGTTCGGGCCCATCGTGGCCGGCGCGGGTGTCTTCCTGCTCGCCGCCGCGACCGGGCGAGCGAGCGCGCCGCTGGGCCTTGGGCCGATCTCGGTGACGGCCCAGGAGATCGCGTTCGTGCTCATCGTCCTCGGTGCCGCGGCGCACACGGCCCTGGTCCTCGTGGGGCGCTGGGGCTTCGGGCCCCTCGCCGCGCCGCCGCCACCAGGCGATCCGGCCTCGCTCCTGGAACCGGCGGCCCCGGCGCCGGCCGGCTGGCTCCGCCCCGGCTCCGCCCTGGGCCTGCCGCTCATCTGGGTCCTTGCCGGTCTCGTGGTCATTCCCTTCGGCCTCTACGTCGTCTCCTACGTGCCGTGGGCCTTGATCGAGAATCAGCAGTTGATCACGGGCTGGCCGGCCGGCCATGACGGCAAGACGCTTGTCGAACTGACCCAGGACATGTACCGGTACCACAACAACCTCAGCTCGGCCCATGCGGCGTCGTCGCCGTGGTGGGCCTGGCCCTTCGACTTCAAGCCGGTCTGGTTCTACAACGAGTCCTTTGCCGGGGGCACCTCGGCGGCGATCTACGACTCGGGCAACCTCGTTGCATGGTGGCTCTCGATCCCGGCGATGGCATTCGTGGCCTGGCAGGCGTTTACCCGGCGGAGCGCGTCGCTCGCGCTCATCGCGATTGCGTTCGCCTGCCAGTGGATCGCCTGGTCACGGATCGATCGGGCCGCGTTCCAGTACCACTACTACACGAGCCTGCCGTTCCTGTTCCTGGCCCTTGCCTACTTCCTGGCGGAGCTGTGGCACGGCGCCTCGCGGCGGACGTGGCTGCTGGCTCGCCTCGCCGGCGCCGCGGCGGTGATTGCGCCGGCTGCCCTCTGGCTCTTCCATCGGCCGCTGTGCGGCCTCGTGCGCGTGCTGGACGTCAATCCGGGTTCGCGCGCCTGCCCGACCCTCATCCCCGACTTCCTGCTCACCGGCCGGGCACTGGCGATCGCGCTCGTCGTCGGTGTCGGGGTCCTGCTCGTGATCCGGCTCCTCCTTTCGATGGCGGCCGAGGCCGACAACGCTCCGGGCACCGGCGCGGCTTCCGGGGGGATCGGCGGCCGGCTGCGAACTGCACTGCTCGCGGCGACCGGCCTGAGCCTCGCCTACGTGGTCGCGGCCGCCTTCTTCGATGACACGCCATTGATCAACGCGACCAATATCCCTGTGGAGCCGATCGCCGTCGTCCTGACGCTCGCCCTGCTGCCGATCTCAGCCTTCGTGGCGACCGCCCGGGACGCCCGCCGATTCGTTGCCGGTGTGGTTTTCGCGATTGGCGCC
>JACVXW010000049.1 GCA_015661135.1 Chloroflexota bacterium | reverse complement strand
GCACGGCGCCCGGATCCATCCCGCGCTCGGGCAGGTTGTCGGCGGCCGGCTCCGGCAACCCCGGGGCCGGGGCGCTGCGCCGTCGCGCGGGGGCTGTGGCGATGCGGGCGTGAACGATGGCATCCGAGGTAAGCGAGCGAGCCGGGATGCGGACGATCTCGCGTCCCCCTTCGTTGACCGCGATGTCCCCGTCCGCGGTGACGACGCCGATGACCGCGCACGGCAACCCCCAGCGCGCACAGACCTCGCGGACCACCGCCTCGCGCTCCGGCCGGATCACGGCCAGCATCCGCTCCTGGCTCTCCGAAATGAGGACCTCGAACGCCGCCATGCCGGGCTCCCGGCGCGGGACCGCGTCAAGGTCGATAGCCATGCCGGTGCCGGCACGGTCGGCGGTTTCCGAGGTAGCGCAGGTGATCCCGCCGGCGCCCAGGTCCTGCAGCCCCTCCACCAGCCCGCGCTCGATCAGCGAGAGGGATGCCTCGATGAGGAGCTTCTCGGCGAACGGGTCCCCCACCTGCACCGACGGCCGCTTGGACGGGTCGTCATCGGTGAACGTCGCCGACGCCAGGACGCTCGCCCCGCCGATGCCATCGCGCCCGGTCGCGCTCCCGAACAGGACCACGAGGTTCCCGGGACCGGGCGCGGCCGCCAGCGTGAGGAACCGCTCCTCGAGCAGGCCGATCGCCATGACGTTGACGAGCGGATTCCCGGCATAGGAGGGATCGAAGAACAGCTCGCCACCCACGGTCGGCACGCCGACGCAATTGCCGTACCCGCCTACGCCGCGGACCACGCCGTCCACGAGATGCCGCGTCCGGGCGTTGGCCGGATCACCGAACCGCAGCGCGTCCAGGACGGCAACCGGACGCGCGCCCATCGTGAAGATGTCGCGCAGGATCCCGCCGACGCCGGTCGCCGCGCCCTGGTACGGCTCCACGGCACTCGGGTGGTTGTGGGATTCGATCTTGAAGGCGACCGCCAGCCCGTCACCGATCGAGATGACCCCGGCGTTCTCGCCCGGACCGGCCACCACGCCTTCGCCGGCGGTCGGCAGGGTCCGCAGGAGCGGCTTGGAGCTCTTGTACGAGCAGTGCTCGCTCCACATCACGCTGAACATCGCCAGCTCGACGTCGTTCGGGCCGCGGCCCAGGCGGTCGCGGATCGCCTCGAGCTCGTCGTCAGTCACCCCGAGGGCATGATGGAGGGGCACGGCGGTGCGCTCGGCGATGGTCATCGCGCCCCGACCTCGGTGCCAACGGCCGTCGTGGCCGCCGCGCCCGCCGCAGCACTCTCCACGAACGAGCGGATCAGCCCGAACCCGTCGTCCGAGCCCAGCAGCCCTTCCGAGGCCCGCTCCGGATGCGGCATCAGGCCGGCGACGTTGCCGGCCGCGTTTCGGACGCCGGCGATGGCGCGGAGCGAACCGTTGGGGTTGGCGGGATCGTCCGCCTCGCCAGCGGTGCTCCCGTCCGATCGGACGTAGCGGAACAGGACGCGCCCGGTCGCCTCGAGGTCATCGAGCGTCGCGGCGTCGGCGTAGTAACAGCCTTCGCCGTGGGCGATCGGCATGCGCAGCGGCCGGCGCTCGCCGGCGAGGTGCGTGAACGGCGTATCCGCCTGCTCCACGGCGATTCGGACGTCGCGCCCGAGGAACCGGAGGCCGCGGTTTCGGAGCAGGGCGCCGGGCACGAGGCCGGCCTCGGCGAGGACCTGGAACCCGTTGCAGATCCCCAGGACCAGGCCGCCGTCTGCCGCGAAGGCCGCGACCGAGCGCATGACCGGGCTGAACCGGGCGATGACCCCGGCCCGCAGGTAGTCGCCGTACGCTAAGCCGCCCGGGAGGATCACCCCTGCGACGCCCTCCAGGCTCGCCTGCTCGTGCCACAGCTCCACCGGCTCGGCGCCGGCCAGCGCCAGGGCGTGCGTCGTGTCCCGGTCGCAGTTGGACCCCGGGAAGACCACGACGCCGATGCGGACGCTCACGCGCGGCTCGCCCCCGTGGATGCCGCCGATGTCGTCGAGCTCGTCGCCCCGAGGAGCTCAACCCGAAACGCCTCGATCAGCGGGTTGGAGAGCAGTTCCCCGGCGAGACGCTCCGCGGTGGCGCGCGCCTCGGCCTCCCCGGACGCGGTCACGGTCAACTCCACCCGCCGCCCGACACGCACGGCCGACACGCCGTCGATTCCGAGGTGGCCCAGGCTGCCCTCGACGGCCCGCCCCTGGGGGTCAAGGATCCCAGGCTTCGGCAGGACGTTCACCGCGAAGCGAAAGTCGGTGCTCATGGGGCGATCAGGTCCTCCTCCAGGTACCGGGCGAAGCTCGCGCCGGTGATCCGCTCGTAGGCTTCGACGTACCGGGCGCGGGTTCCGGCGACGACGTCGGCCGGCAGCTCCGGCCCGGGCGCGGTCTTGTCCCACGGCTGGCTCTCGAGCCAGTCGCGCACGAACTGCTTGTCGAAGCTGGCCTGCGGACCACCGGGGTCGTACGCGCCCGCGTCCCAGAACCGCGACGAATCCGGGGTCAGGACCTCGTCGACGAGGATCAGCTCGTCCCCCACCAGGCCCATCTCGAACTTCGTGTCGGCCAGGATCAGGCCAACGGCCTCGCAGTGGGTCGCCGCGCGCGCATAGAGCGCCAGTCCGACCTCGCGAACACGCCGGGCGAGCGCCCAGGCCCGCGCCTTGTCGCCCGCCAATGGGACGATGGCGCCCACCATGGTCTCGAAGTCGATGTTCTCGTCGTGGGCGCCCTGCTCGGCCTTCGTCGCCGGCGTGAGGATCGGTTCGGGCAGGCGATCGCTCTCGCAGAGTCCGGACGGCAACGGGACGCCGCAGACCGTGCCCGCAGCCCGGTATTCCTTCCAGCCGGATCCGGCGAGGTAGCCACGAACGACGACCTCGATGGGAAGCACCCGGGCCCGACGGCACAGAATCATCCGGCCGCGCAGGTCCGCGCCGACATCGTGGGGCACCACGCCGGCCGGGACGGCGCCAGGATCCGTGTCGAGGAGATGGTTCGCGACGATGTCGCGGGTCATCGCAAACCAGAAGCGCGAGAGCCCGGTCAGGACGCGGCCCTTGTCGGGGACCGTCCTGGGCAGGACGACATCGAAGGCGGAGAGCCGGTCGGAGGCGACCAGGAGCAGCCGTTCGTCGTCGATGGCGTAGAGGTCGCGGACCTTGCCGGACCTGAGGTAGCTGGATCCCGTCGCCGTCGTCATCGCATGCCGCCGGGGCCTTGCCCCCGCGCCGTCTCGAGCGCTGTCAGGCGGGCAATGACCGCGTCCACATGACCGAGGTGGCGCCAGGTCGGCCAGGGACAGGTGCCGGGCGACCGCCGCCTCGATCGCCAGCAGGTCACGCAGCGGCCGGCGCTCGTCGGCGGCGGCCAGGGCAGCGCGCTGGACGATCGCGTAGGCCTCCTCGCGGGGCATGCCCCCGCGCTCCACGAGCGCGACCAGGACACGAGACGACGCGTGGAGCCCGTGGCCACGCTCGATGTTCTCGCGCATCCGCTCCGGCCGGACGACGAGTGCCGCGACCAGCCCGGTCATCTTCTGGAGCGCGTAGTCGAGCAGGATCGTGGCGTCGGGCAGGATCACCCGCTCGGCCGAGGAGTGGCTGATGTCGCGCTCGTGCCAGAGGGCCTGGTTCTCCATGCCCGCCTGGGCATAGCCGCGCAGGACGCGGGCGATCCCGGCGATCCGCTCGGACAGGATGGGGTTGCGCTTGTGGGGCATGGCCGAGGAGCCCTTCTGCCCGGCTTGGAACGGCTCCATGACCTCGCCGATCTCCGTGTGGGCGAGGTTCCGGATCTCCGTGGCGAAGCGCTCGAGGCTCCCGCCGAGGATCGCGATGGCGCCCAGCAGCGCCGCGTGGCGGTCGCGCTGGACGATCTGCGTGGAAACCGGGTCCGCGCGCAGGCCCAGGGCTCCCAGGACCTCTGCCTCGAGATCCGGGGCGAGGTGGCTGTAGGTGCCGACGGGGCCGGAGATCTTGCCGGTCCGGATTTCGTCCACCGCGGCGGCCAGCCGCCGGCGCCCCCGGTCTGCCTCGAACGCCCAGCCCGCCAGCTTGAGCCCGAAGGTCGTCGGTTCGGCATGGACCGAGTGCGTCCGGCCCATCATGACGGTCCCCGCCTCCGTGCGCGCCCGGGCCACGAGCGCGGCCACGAGCCGTTCCGCATCACGGATAAGGAGGTCCCCGGCCGCGCCGAGTTGGAGGGCCAGCGCGGTATCGAGGACGTCGCTGCTGGTGAGCCCGAGATGGAGGAACCGCCCCTCCGGCCCGACCGTTTCCGCGACCTGGCTGACGAAGGCGATGACGTCGTGGTCTGTGGTCGCCTCGATCTCGGCGATCCGATCCACGGCTACCCGCGCCCGCGCCTCGATCGCCGCAAGGGCGTCTGCGGGCACCTGGGCGCGAGCCACCTGCGCCCGGGCGACCTCGATCTCGACCCGGAGCATGTGCTCGAACCGGGCCGACTCCTCCCAGATCGACCCCATCTCGGGCAGCGTGTAGCGCCGGATCATCGCCGGGCTCCAGCGAGCGGCGCGGAGCGCGGGAGATCGGCACCGATGTCGCGCCGACGGTGCATGCCCTCCCAGGCGATCAGGTCCGCCGCCAGCTCCGCGCCCTCGCGCGCCGCCTCCAGCGTTGCGCCGCGACCCACGACAGACAGGACGCGTCCGCCGTTCGTCCCGTACCCACCTCCGGGTCGGCCCACGGTGCCGCCATGGAACACGAGCGCACCGCTTGCTTCGGCCTCGGCCAGGCCGGCGATCGGGTGGCCGCGCTTGATGCCGGCCGGGTAGCCCTTCGCAGCAAGGACGATGCCGACCGCCGCACCGGGCATCGATGGCACGCGAGCCGGGGCGGTTTCCGGGAGGCGGCCGCGGGCTGCTGCAAGCAGGAGCGGCCCCAGCGCCGAGGCGACCCGCGGCAGGATCACCTGGGCCTCGGGGTCGCCGAGCCGGACGTTGCACTCGAGCAGCGTCGGACCCTCGGGCGTGAGCATCAGCCCCGCGTAGAGGAAGCCGCGGAAGGGCGTGCCCCGCCGTGCCATTTCCCCGAGGATCGGCCGGTGGACCGTCTGGAGCACCCGCTCGACGGCGTCGTCATCGAGGTCCGGCAGGGGCGAATAGGCGCCCATCCCGCCGGTGTTCGGACCCTGATCGCCGTCGCACAGCCGCTTGTGGTCCCGGGCCGCCGGGAGCGCGATCGCTCGTGTCCCGTCGCAGATCGCGATGACGCTCGCTTCCCGGCCGGTCAGCCGCTCCTCCACGACGAGGGCCGGGGCCCCGGCGGGGCGACCATCCAGGAAACCGGGCGTCAGCCCGAGCGCCTGGTCGAGTGATTCGGTGACGATGACGCCCTTGCCGCCGGCCAGGCCATCCGCCTTGAGCACGGCCCCGGCGCCGCCATCGTACCTCGTGGCAGAACGCCTTGGATGTCTCGAGCCGGGCCGCGGCCATCGTCGGCCCGAACACGGCAATGCCAGCCTCGGCCAGGGCATCTGCGACACCGGCTGCGAGTGGTGCCTCCGGACCCACGATCACGAGTTCCGCGGCCATCGCCCGGGCGGCATCCACGACGGCGGCGGCGTTCAACGGATCCACGCCCGGCAGCGCCCGAACGCGATCCTCCATCGCGATGCCGGCGCTGCCCGGTGCGACGGCGATCTCGTTCACCCCTGGCTCGCCGGCCAGCTTCCAGGCAAGCGCGTGCTCGCGCCCGCCCGAGCCGATGATCAGCACGCGGGTGGGCATCACGAGGCTCACGACAGGGCGACCCCACCGCGATTTCGCATCGGCCGCCAGGCACGCTCGATCGTCTGCGTCCGCTCCGGTCCCACCGAGACGAGCACGATCGGCACGCCCGCGAGGTCTTCGAGCGCGGACAGGTAGCGCCGCGCGTTCTCCGGGAGGTCGGCCAGCGAGCGGACCGCATGGATCGGCTCCTCCCAGCCGGGGAAGTCCTCGTAGATCGGGGTCGCGTCGGCGATCGCGGACGCGCTCGACGGCCAGTGGTCCACGCGCCGCCCGCCGACGTCGTAGGCCACGCCCAGCCGGATCGTCGGGATTCCGGACAGGATGTCCAGCTTGTTGAGCATGATGCTGCTGATCGAGTTGACGGCGACCGCGTAGCGGAGGGGCACCGCGTCAAACCAACCGACGCGCCGCGGGCGTCCGGTCGTGGTGCCGACCTCGTGGCCGCGCGACGCGATCCCGGCCCCGATCTCGTCGTGGAGCTCGGTCGGGAATGGGCCGGAGCCCACGCGCGTGGCGTACGCCTTCATGACGCCCATGACCTCGTCCACCTGGAGCGGCCCGATGCCGCCGCCAGTGCAGGCCCCCCCTGCCACGGGATTGGATGAGGTCACGAACGGGTAGCTGCCATGGTCGAGGTCCAGCAGCGTGCCCTGCGCACCCTCGAGCAGGACGTGCTCACCGCGGCCGAGGGCGGCCTGCACCAGCCACGTCGAGTCGTCCAGGTGCGCTGCCAATCGCTCGCCCCAGGCCGCTGCCTGCTCCACCAGGGCGTCAACCGTGAAACCGTCCACGCCCATCCCGGCGAGGACGAGGTTCTTGTCCGGCAGGACCCACTCGAGCCGGTCGCGGAGCAAGGCGCGATCCAGGAGATCCTCCATCCGCAGGCCCAGGCGCCACGCGCGGTCACCGTACGCCGGTCCGATCCCCCGCCCGGTCGTCCCCACCTTCGCCCCACCCAGCCGGGCCTCGTTGCCACGGTCCAGGGCCACGTGGTACGGCATGATCACGTGGGCGCTGCGGCTGACCCGAACGCGCGACACGTCGATCCCGCGCGCGGTGAGCATGTCCAGCTCCGAGATCAGCGTCGCGGGGTTCACCACGACCCCGTTGCCGATGACCGAGGTGATGTGCGGGTAGAGCACGCCCGACGGCACCAGGTGGAGCTTGAAGACCTCGTCGCCGTTCACGACCGTGTGCCCGGCGTTGTCCCCGCCCTGGTAGCGGACGACCATCGCGACCTGCTCTGCGAGGAAGTCCGTGGTCTTGCCCTTGCCCTCATCGCCCCACTGGAGGCCGACGATCACGGTCGCCGGCATCAGGCGCCGTCCCGAGCGCGGCCCCGAGCGCCGGGTACCGGCGGGCATGAAAAATCCCGGGCCGGCCGGCTCGGGATCTGGGTAGACCTCTCCCGTGTGCTGTTCCCGCCCGAGTGGCGGGGCCACGGCTGCTGGTCGCTCGGCCGTCTCACGGGACGACCGTTGCGCCCTCGTCGCGCGATCGCTGGACCTCCCTGACCGGGCCGCCTCGACGTGCGGACCGGCATCGGCGCGAGTATACCAACGCCGGGAGCCGGCGGACGACGCCGGGATGACGCCGGACGACCCGGACCATTCGCGCTTCGGCACCGGTACCTCCGGTGCGTTCTGTCGACGAAGCCTCGGGCCTACGATCCGGGCGTGAAGTTGATTCGGGGGGGATGGCCGTTCGGGGTTGCGCTGGTCGCAATCGTCCTGATCGCCTCACCGTCCGCGGGCGATCCCCTGCTCCGCCTGGTCCTCCTGGCCGCCGTGGCCGTCGGGCTCGCCGCCGCCGTCACCCAGGCCTACGTCCGTTCCCGCATCGAGCCACTGATCGCGGCCGCCGAGCGCATCGCCGCCGGCGACTCGTCGGTGCTGGTCCCCCGGCGCTCGGATCGGCTCGGGCGTCGGCTCGCCGCCGCGGTCGGCGCGATGTCCGTCCGTGTGGCCGCCTCGCGCGCCGACGCCTCGACGGACGAGCTCACGTCCCTTGCCAACCGCACGTCGATTGCCGGCACGCTCTTCACCGAGGTCGAGCGCGCCGTGCGCTACCGCCGGCCGCTTGCGGTCGCGTTTGCGGACATCGACCACTTCAAGACGATCAACGACACCTTCGGCCACGAAGCGGGCGACATCGTCCTCCGCGGCATCGCCGATGCCCTCCGCAGCCAGCTCCGGGCCAGCGACTTCCTCGGCCGCTACGGCGGCGAGGAATTCATGATCGTCCTGCCCGAGACCACGGTGGATGAAGCAGCCGCGCTCGCCGACAAGCTCCGCCTCTTCGCGGCCGGGCAGCGGTTCATGCTCGGCGACGGCCAGTCCGTGACGGTCACGCTGTCCTTCGGGGTGACCGGGGCCCAAGGCGACCGCCTCCGCGTGGATACGCTCGTCCGCGAGGTTGACGCCGCGATGTACTCGGCCAAGGCCCTCGGCCGCGACCAGGTCTACGCGTTCGTGGAACCAGACGACGACTCCACGGTCATCCGGTCCCCGATCTCCCCGGTCGGGCGCGCCCAGGCCATGGAGCTCGGGCGCCTCGCCCACGGCGCCGCCGCCGAGGCCCTCGCCTCGATCATCTCGCCCCTGCCGCACTACCGCGGGCGACCGTCGGCGCTCATCGCGACGATCGTCTCCGCACTTGCCAAGAGCCTGGACCTCCCAGCCCACGAAGTGGACAAGATCCGGGTCGCCGCCCTCCTCCACGACGTCGGCAAGGTCGGCGTCCCGCAGGACATCCTCGAGAAGCCCGCCGCGCTCACGCCGGTCGAGTGGCGGTCCGTCGTCCAGCACCCGCGGATCGGGCAGGTCATCCTCGAACAGGCCACGACGCTGCGCGATGCGGTGCCGATCATCCTTCACCATCACGAGCGCTTCGGCGGCGCCGGCTACCCCTACGGGCTGCGCGGCAATGAGATCCCGCTGGGCGCCCGCATCGTGGCGATCGCCGATGCCTACGACGCGATGATCCAGGACCGCCCGTACAAGAAGAAGATCTCCCACGAGGCGGCGGTCGAGGAGATGCGGCGGCACTCCGGGACACAGTTCGATCCGGAGCTCGTGGAGCTGTTCTGCGACATCTACGGCGCACGAGCGCCGGAGGCGGATCCCGCGGCCCTTGGCTTCGCCGCCGCCATCGACAGCCACCGCAGGACGCCACGCCAGGAGGAGCCCGCCGAGCGCAGCGCGCTCCGCACCGCACACGCGGGCTGACCAAACCTCCTTTCGCCGACCCGCTCGAGCCCGGCGACGGCCGCAAGCTGCGCCGTGCTCGGTGATCGCCGAATGAGCGGCCGGTGAGCCGCGATTGAGCGGCCGGTGAGCCGCGATTGACCAGGCGGTAAGCAGGGCTGCATCCGCGGTTGAGCGATGCGTGATCGCCCGGTAAGGACCGCCTGCTACCGTCGGCTTCGCCCGCCGAACGCACCCGCCGGCCTCGCCGACCGCCGACCCGCCAAGGGCCGCACCGCCGAGGCCGGCACCTCGACCCGCCCGCCGCACGCAGGGTCGGCCCGTGACCCGTCGGCCGACCGACAAGGAGACCCGGACCGTGAACAAGGTCCTTCTCACCGGCCGCCTGACGCGAGACCCCGAGATGCGGGCGCTCGCGAGCGGCAAGCACGTCACGCAGTTCAGCGTGGCGACCAACGAGTACGCCGGCAACGGCAAGGAGCGCTCCGAGTTCCACAACGTGGTCACCTGGGACCGTCTCGCGGACATCTGCGGCCGCTACCTCGGCAAGGGCCAGCAGGTCGCGATCGAGGGCCGGATCCAGACGCGGACCTGGGACGACGAGCAGGGCAAGCGACACTGGAAGACGGAGGTCGTGGCGCACGCCGTCGAGATGCTGTCGGGTCGGGGCAAGAAGGACTACGCCGCGGAGTCGGCCGCGGACGGCCTGGAGGTCCAGGCGACGGGATTCAGCGCCGAGAGTGCCGACGCCGAGGCCTCGGCGGATGACCCGATCCCGGAGGCCGTCGCGGCCTGATCCACAGCCCTCCCCTCCCCCTCGCGGTCCCGGCGGCGCCGGTTCATCCGGCGCCGCCGGGCCGTGTCTCAGGCGGGGAGTTCGAAGAACGAGCCGGCGAGGATCAGGTGGCCCGGTAGAGCCGGCGGCGCGGAATGCCGGTCGCCGCGGCGACGCGGCGGGCGGCCAACGCCCGACCAAGGCCGCCGGCCACGAGGCGGTCGACTTCCCGCAGCGCCGCCCGCTCGTCCACCTCGGTCGTGCTGCCGGCACCTGCCCCGGGGCCACGCGCCACCGCCGCGGCATCCCAGCCGACGATGATCACGACCTCGCCGCGGGTCGGGATCGAGCCGTCCTCGACTGCGGTGACGAGGTCCGCGAGCGGTCCACGCACGACCTGCTCGTGAAGCTTCGTCAGCTCCCGACAGACGGCGCCTGGGCGATCCGGTCCGCACCCGGCGGCGAGGTCGGCGAGCGTCGCCCGCATCCGGCCCGGGGCTTCGAAGATCACGGCGCCCCGCTCATCGGCGGCGATCCGCCCGATCCGCTCGCGGCGCTCGCGACCGGACCGGGGCAGGAACCCCTCAAACGCCCACCGTGGACCGGCCAGGCCGGAGGCGGCGACCGCGACGAGGACCGCGGACGCGCCCGGAATCGCCTCGACGCGACCGCCCTCGGCGGCCCACGCGGCGGCCAGCTCGGAACCCGGGTCGCTGATCGCCGGCGTCCCCGCATCGGCCACGAGGGCCAGGTCCGCACCACCCCGGAGATGGGCGAGCAGCGCGGCCGCTCGTCCGGCGTCGCTCTGGGCGTGATAGCTGATCGTCCGCGTCTTGATCTCGTGGCGGACCAGCAGCCGACGGGAGATCCGGGTGTCCTCGGCCGCGATGAGCGGTACGGCCCGCAGGATCTCGATCGCCCGGAGCGTCACGTCGCCGAGGTTGCCGATCGGGGTCGCGACCAGATAGAGCGTGCCGCCCGCCATCGGCTGGGTCAGGCTCGGGCGGAGCCCGGGCGTCGCCGCGGGTACAGGTAGTCCACCCCGGTCGTCCTCGGTCCGAGCTTCGCGATCGGCGGCATCTGGCGCTTGAACTCCGCCCCCGCGACCATTCGATCAACCCGCTCCACGAGCGCCGGGTCGAAGCCGAGTGCCACGACCTCCTCCGGCGAACGTCGCTTGTCGATCCGCCAGAAGAGGAGCCGATCCAGCTCCGGATAGCTGAACCCCGCCTCGCCCTCGTCCGTCTGGCCCGGCCACAGGTCCGCCGAGGGGGCCTTCGTGATGATCGCGGCCGGGACCCCCATCGCCGCCGCGAGCTGGCGAACCTGGCTCTTGTAGAGGTCCCCGATCGGGTTGAAGGCGCAGGCGCTGTCACCGAAGAGCGTCGTGTACCCGATCAGTGATTCCGTCTTGTTGCCGGTCCCCACCACGAGGCCGCCCCAGGTCACGCTCCGGTCGTACAGGACGGCCATCCGTATACGAGCAGTGAAGTTCCCGCGACGAAGGGCCGTCGCCGTCCCACCGTCCGGGCCCGCCCCTGCCGCCTCCGGTTCGGCGCCGAAGAACCCATCCACCATCGGCGTGACCGGCACGACATCGCTCGAACAGCTGAGGGCAGCGACGACCGTCTCGGCGTCGGATCGCGACGCCGGCGATGAGGTCCGATACGGCATGAGGACGCAGTGGAGCCGCTCCGCGCCGATGGACTCCGCCACAAGGTAGGCAACGAGGGCGCTGTCGATCCCGCCGGACAGGCCCACCACGGCGCGCTCGAAGCCGGCCTGGCGGAGCTGCTCGCGAATGAACTCGGCGATCACCCGCCGGGCGACATTGGTATCGATGGCAAGCTCGGCCGGCAGCTGGAACAGCGGCGTCCCGTCGGCCGCGGCGGGAACGCTCGGCGCGGTCCGGGTCATGCGGCGCCCTTCCGTCGCCTGGTCCGGCCCGGGCGCGGGGTGGCCGGGGCAGCCCTGGGCCCTCGGAAACCGATCGGATGGCCGGGCGCCACTTCCGTGGCGATGTCGAGGCCCTCCTCCGCCCCGGGCTCGGCCGTGGCATCCGGGGCGAAGCCCGCACGCTCCGCGATGACCCTGCCCAGCTCGCGATGCTGGAGCTCCGGCCGTTCGTCCCGCAGCAGCGGCAGGGCGATCCGTTCACGGCGCACATCGGCGAGGTTGATCTCGCCGACGAACACGCCCTCGTCGAAGAACGGCGCGGCAAGGATCGTGTCGCCGGCCGGTCCGATCACCTCCGAGCCGCCCCAGAACGAGATCGACTCGTCCACGCCCACCCGGTTCACGAAGATCACGAATGAGGTCGTGAGCTGTGCGTACGCCCGCATGAGCGTCCGCCACGAGGTCGCCGTCCCGAGGCCAACCTCGTTGCTGGCCGCCAGGTCGCGCCCCGGCGAGGACGAGACGTTGACGAGGATCTGGGCGCCGTCGAGGGCGAGGAGCTGCGGCAC
>JACVXW010000248.1 GCA_015661135.1 Chloroflexota bacterium | reverse complement strand
GGCGCTATCCACCTGGCGGAGCGGCCGCGCCCGGATCCTCGTGGCCAGCGTCCAGGCCCTCATCCAGCACACGATTGCCCCGGAAGACCTCCCGGAGTCGCCACGCGAGCTGCGCGTCGGCGCGCGCGTGGCGCAGTCGGCGCTCCTCCGCGACCTCCTCGCGCTCGGGTACAACCCCGTCCTCGAGGTGGCCGGCAAGGGCGAGTTCGCCCGTCGCGGAGGGATCGTGGACGTCTTCCCGCCGTCGGCGGCACTGCCGGCGAGGATCGAGCTCTTCGGCGATGAGATCGACAGCCTTCGAGCATTCGATCCCACGGATCAGCGGACGGTCGGGGCCATCGATGTCGTCGTCCTGCTGCCGGCGTCGGAGTTCCTCCTTCCCGCCGATGGCGCGGCCGAATTGAAGGTCCGACTCGGGGCGCTGGCGTCGAAGCTCCCGGAACGGTTGGCCGGCGACCTGGAGCGCCTCGCGGGGGAGCAGCGCGATGGCACGGTGAGCACGGCGAGTGCGAGCACGGCGAGCACCGCCGCCGGCACCGGCTCGCGGGCCGCGAGCGTCGGCGACGCGGCCGAGATCTGGGCGCCGATCCTTGCGCCACGGACCGCCCTGGACCATGTCGACCCCGGCGCCCTCCTCGTCCTCGACGAGCCCGGCGATCTCGCCGAGGCGGCCGAGTTCCTGTGGAGACAGGCGGACGAGCGGCGGGCCGAGCTGGTTGCCGCGGGCGACGTGCCGAAGTCGTGGCCTGAGACGCTCCTCGGGCGGCGCGCGTGGAAGTCGCGGCTCCTCGTGGCCCGGACGCTCGAGCTGACGTGGGAGTCCGAGGCCGCCCGCGACGCGGCGATCGCGGGCGGCGGATTGTCGTCCGGCGACCTGTTCGGCTGGCGGGAGCCGTCATTGCCGCCGGGGCGAGCGGCGCAACTTGGTGCCGCAGTTGATCGGTGGCGCGTCCCGGACACTGCCGAGGGCACGCCGCCCCGCATCGTCATCGCCTCCGATCAGGCCCCTCGGCTCGCGGAGTTGCTCGCCGATGCCGGCCACCCCGCCGGCGCCACCGCCAACGTCACGGAGCCGCCCCCTCCCGGGGCCCTCGTCCTCGTGGAGCGCAGCCTCAACGGCGGGTTCATCGGCGGCCCGGACGGCCTCGTGTTCGTTACGGACCACGAGCTGTTCGGCAACGTCCGCGTTCGACGGCCCAAGGCCATGCGCCGCGTCGTGCCCCGGGACATCCTCGAGCGCCTCACGGCCGGCGATATCGTCGTCCACATCGACCACGGCGTCGCCCGCTACGAGCAAATGCTCCGGCGGAGCGCCGGCGAGGGCGACGAGCGGGATTACCTCGAGATCAGCTTCGCGTCGGGGGACCGGATCTTCGTCCCGGTCGAGCAGATCGCGCGCGTCACCCGCTATTCCGGCGGCGAGCGGCCGCAGCTCAGCAAGCTCGGCGGCACGGAGTGGCTAAGGACGAGGCAGCGAGTTCGCAAGGCCGTCGCCGACCTCGCTGAAGAGCTCCTCGCGCTGTACGCGGCCCGCGCCAATGCCCAGGGCTTCGCCTATGCGGAGGACTCCCCTTGGCAGGCCGAGATGGAGGCCTCCTTCCCGTACGAGGAGACGATGGACCAGCTCCGCGCCGTCCTCGAGATGAAGCACGACATGGAGGCCGGCCGGCCGATGGACCGGCTCGTGGTGGGGGACGTGGGGTACGGCAAGACCGAGGTCGCCCTCCGCGGCGCGTTCAAGGCCACCCAGGACGGCAAGCAGGTCGCCGTCCTCGTCCCGACGACCGTCCTCGCCGCCCAGCACCACGAGACCTTCCGTCAGCGATTCGCGGCATTCCCCATCAAGGTCGGAATCCTCTCGCGATTCGTGCCGCCGAAGGACCAGGAGCGGACGCTCGCCGGCCTCGCGGACGGGTCCGTGGACATCGTCATCGGGACGCACCGCCTGCTTTCGAAGGACGTCCGGTTCCGGGACATGGGCCTCCTCGTCGTGGACGAGGAGCAGCGCTTCGGGGTGGCTGCCAAGGAACGCCTGAAGCAGCTCCGGCGCGAGGTGGACGTCCTGACGCTCTCCGCCACGCCGATCCCGCGGACGCTCAACCTGGCCCTCGCCGGGATCCGCGACATGAGCGTGATCGAGACGCCGCCCGAGGATCGCCTGCCGATCCAGACTCGCGTGGCGGAGGCCTCGGCCGGGCTCGTCCGCGACGCGATCCTGCGCGAGCTGGATCGGGGCGGACAGGTCTTCTATGTCCACAACCGGGTCGAGACCATCGAGCCCCAGGCGGAGCAGCTCCGCCGGGTCCTGCCCGATAGCCGGATTGTCGTCGGCCACGGACAGATGCCCGAGGGCCACCTGGAGAGCGTCATGCTGAAGTTCGCCAGCGGCGCAGCGGACGTCCTCGTCTGCACGACGATCATCGAGTCCGGCCTGGACATCCCCAACGCCAACACGATCATCATCGACCGGGCGGACACGCTCGGACTGGCCCAGCTCTACCAACTCCGGGGTCG
>JACVXW010000247.1 GCA_015661135.1 Chloroflexota bacterium | reverse complement strand
GAGCTGACCGAACGACCGTTGACGGCCGTCACCTTGTACCAGCTCGATCCGGACTTCGCGGTCGGGCAACTGGTGCGCCAGCTTGACCCCGCAACGGTGCCTGCGACCGTCAGTGTGGCCGTGGAATTGAGCTTCACGACGATCGCGGCACCGGTCGATGCGGACGCCCGGAGATTCACGCTGGCGCAGGCCGGGCCGAGCGTCTGTGAGGTCGCGGTCGCTGGGGCGACGACGAGGGCACCGAGGACGACCGCCGCGAGGAGCGCGGGCAGCCAGCGGCGGTGCCGGGCGCGCCCGAACGAGCGTGGGCTTGCGAATCGAAGGGTCGATTCCACGAGGATGCCAGCGTCGGCGCAGGTGGCTTCGTCGACCACGACCCAACAGGGCTAGTCCGGACCCCACCAAAAGGACTACGGCCCGCGCGCGAGCGGCGGCCGTTCGGCGCCGGTCCCCCCGGGAGCACTGCGCGGGTTCCGGCAGGAAGTGAAGCCCTGCCATGCGCCCGCCGGCCGCCGTCCCGGCCACGACCACGCTCGACACGAGGTCGGCATCCGGACGTTACGACCGAAATCGGGCTCGCGACTGCGCACGGCGGCTCGGCAACTCGCGTAGTGCTCCGGAGGCGGTCATAGGCCAGGATTGTCGGCGGGTCGCGCCGATGCCCGGATGCGCGGAATGGCCACCCTGATGCCCGAGAGTCGGAGGCCAGGGAATGACGTGGCGCCCGGGCCGAGGCTAGAATGGCGCCCTCCCGAGCGGGAGTAGCTCAGTTGGCAGAGCGTCTGCTTCCCAAGCAGAAGGTCGAGGGTTCGAGACCCTTTTCCCGCTCCACTTCTCTCTGTGGCGCGGACTCCGCCGGGCGGGCGGGCGCCTCGTCTCGCGCCCTGGTTCCAGCCGCGGCCCGCGCCGGCGGCCCAGTCCGCGCTCGGGAAGCCGGTCTGGCTGAGCGTCAACTTCGTTCGTCCGGCGTCCAGGGACTCAAGGGTGACGGACACGGTCGTCTCCATCGAGCTGCCATCGGGCATCCCGTAGGCCGATGGCGGTACCGCGACGCCGTTCGCATCGGAGGGCGCCTCGGTCGAGACCAACCGATCCATCGGCCGGACCTCGAGATACACGCCCGTGGTGTGGTACTCGTGCCCGTCCGGCGATTGCATCCCGATGAAGCGTTCTCCGCCCACCCGCAGGTCGAACCGACAGACGTGCGTCGTCATGCCCGCCGGTCCGTACCAGCGCTTGAAGTGCTCCGGCTCGGTCCAGGCCCGCCAGACCAGCTCGCGGGGAGCGTCGAACACCCGCTCGATCGCCAAACCCTCCCCGGCCGGCTCCGCCCGGGTCCCAGGAACTGCGGTCATCGCGTGCCTCCCTCGATACCTTCTCGTGGTTCCAATTGATCGGCCTGCCCCTGATCCGTCGACGCCCCGCGTTGCAGTTCGCCCAGGTAGGCGTCCAGTCGATCGAGGCGCTCCTCCCAGAGTCGGCGGTAGTGGTCCACCCAGTCCGCGACGTCCTTCAACGGCGCGGGTGCCAGCCGGCACGGACGCCACTGCGCCTGACGGCTCCGCTCGATCAACCCCGCCCGCTCGAGCACCTTCAGGTGCTTGGACACCGCTGGCAGGCTCATCGCGAACGGCGCGGCCAGCTCCGTCACCGGCGCCTCGCCGGACGCCAGTCGGGCCAGGATCGCCCGTCGCGTCGGATCAGCGAGGGCCGAGAAGGTCGCACTCAGCGTGTCGGCGGATGTACTCATCGTTGCCCCGTACTACACCGTCCGGTTAGATAACCACTTGGTGTAATATAGTGCCCCTCGCCGGGGTGTCAAGCGGACCGACTTCAGAATGCGGTGCGTCTGGCTGACACGCGTTGGGCCGACAGACACGTGGTAGACTGTGGTCCACGTATATCGCTGTGGAGAGACGCATGGCACGCACGAATCTGACGCTGCAACTTGATGCCGAGGTGATTCGCCGCGCGCGCGTCGTCGCCGCGAAGCGTGGGACATCGGTCAGCGCCCTTGCCGCGGCCGAGCTGATCGAACTGGTCGATGTCGATGATCGGTTCGAGCGGGCGCGGGAGCGGGCGGAGGCCATCCTGAACGCGGCGGCGCCTCGTGGCGGTCGACGCTGGACGCGTGACGAGCTGCACGACCGTCAGTCGCTCCCGTAGTCGGTGGCACCCGAGCGGCGAACGTTCGTCGACACCAACGTCCTGGTCTACGCCCACGACGCCGGCGATCCGACAAGGCAGCCCGTCGCCCGAGCCTTGCTCGAGGAACTGTGGGCGAACGGATCGGGAGTGCTCAGCACGCAGGTACTCCAGGAGTTCTATGTCGTCGCGACACGCAAGTTCCAGCCGCCGATGCCGCGGGCGGAGGCGCGCGAGCTCGTGACGTTGTACGCGACCTGGTCGGTCGTGCAGGTCGACGTCGAGATGATCCTGGACGCAGCCGCCCTGGAGGACAGCGCCCAGTTGTCGTTCTGGGATGCGCTCATCGTCGAGGCGGCCCATCGTGCGGGGGCGGCGCGCCTCGTGAGCGAGGATCTCCAGACCGGACGCCAGATCGCGGGGATCGCCATCGAGAACCCATTCGGCCCGGTCCCCCTGTAGGCTCCGCGGGATCGCGGCGGGCACCGCGGGCGACACGAAGTTGGGGAGGTTCCAGTGACGACACCCGGGACGCTTATGGCGTCGATCGCCGCGGGCGAGGCAGACCTCTTCGGGCCACTCGAGGTCGTCGGCCCGCGGATCGGCGCGGACCGGGGCGAGCCCGTCATGTCGATCCGGGTACTCCACCGTGACGGGCCGCTCGAGGTGGGGATCTGGGAATGCACGCCGGGCGGCTGGGCGATCGAGCATCGCCCGAACACGGAGACGGTCCACATTTTGGCCGGTCGCGGCCGGATCACGGATGCCGACGGCACCGTCCACGAGCTCGAGGCGGGCGTCGCAATCGTCCTTCCCCTCGGCTGGTCCGGTCGCTGGGACATCACCGAGACGCTCCGGAAGCTGTACGTGACGGTGGGTAGCTGAGCGACTCGCGCCTCTAGAATCAGCGGCATGAAGAGCCACTACCGGGTCGTCGTCATCGGCGGCGGGATCGTCGGGGTCAGCGTCGCCTATCACCTGACGTTGCGCGGCCTGACGGATGTCGCCCTGATCGAGCGGGACCGGCTTACGGCGGGGTCATCTTGGCATGCCGCCGGCGGCTTCCACGCCATCAACGCCGATACCCAGATCGCGGCGCTCCAGCGCTACACGATCGAGATGTATCCGAAGATCGAGGCGGAGAGCGGCCAGGGTACCGCGGAACGCTGGCGCTGGCTCAAGGCGGAGCTCGCCCTGATGCGCACGCAGGGCCACGACGGCGCCAACCTGCTGAGCCCGGCCGAGGCCGTCGCGATGGTCCCGATCATCGATCCGGCCGGCCTGCACGGCGCGCTGTTCGATCCGGACGAGGGCAACCTGGACCCGAACGGTGCCGTCTACGCCTACGCTGCGGCCGCCCGGGCGCGTGGCGCCGAGATCGTCACGGGCAACCGGGTCACGGGCCTCGCGCGTCGCCCGGATGGAGACTGGGACGTCCTGACCGAGCGCGGCACCGTGACTGCCGAGCACGTCGTGAACGCGGCCGGGCTGTGGGCCCGACGCGTCGGCCGGATGGTCGGCGTGAACCACCCGATCGTGCCGCTCCCCCACCACTACCTCGTCACCGACGAGATCCCGGCCATCGCCGCGATTACGGGCCTGATGCCGGCGGTGACCGATCTGGAGGGCTTCACCTACCTCCAGCGGGAAGGCAACGGCCTGCTCCTCGGCGTGTACGAGGAGCGCCCGGTCCACTGGGAGGTTGACGGGGCGCCGTGGGACTTCGGGATGACCCTCCTGCCGGTGGACATCGACCGGATCACGCCCGAGCTGAAGCTCGCCTTCAAGCGCTTCCCGATCCTGGCCGAGGTCGGTGTGAAGAAGTGGGTGCACGGGGCGTTCACCTCGACGCCGGACGGGAATCCGCTGGTGGGACCGGTGGACGGCCTGCCCGGCTACTGGGCCGCCTGCGGCGTCTTCGCCGGCTTCTCGCAGTGCGCGG
>JACVXW010000246.1 GCA_015661135.1 Chloroflexota bacterium | reverse complement strand
ATCCACGACCAACTCGGCGGCGGATTCCACCGCTACGCCACCGATGCCCGCTGGCTGGTGCCGCACTTCGAGCAGATGCTGTACGACAACGCCCAGCTTGGCCGCGCCTACACCCATGCCTGGTGGCTGACCGGTGACCCCGGCTACCGGGACGTGGCGGAGGCCACGCTCGGGTACATGAGCCGGGAGCTGACACTTCCTGACGGCGCGTTTGCGGCGAGCCAGGACGCCGATACGGACGGCGAGGAAGGCGGGACGTTCACCTGGGACGCGGCCGAGATCCGCGATCTCCTGGGCCCCGCCGGGCCCGCCTTCGAGGCGGCCTACGACGTGACCGACCGCGGCAACTGGGAGAGTCGGACGATCCTCCAGCGTGTGACGCCGCGGGGCGACGCGGCCGCAGAGGCGGGACTCGCCGCCTCGCGCGCGGTCCTCCTGGCGCACCGTTCGGGGCGTCCTCAGCCTGCTCGCGACGACAAGGCCCTGGCCGCCTGGAATGGGCTCGCGATCGCCGCGTTCGCGGATGCCGGCAGATCCGGTGACCCGGCCCACCTGGCCCGTGCCGTCGCGGCGGCGGACGCGATCCTCGGCGGGCTGTACGCGGATGGCCGCCTGAAGCGGTCATGGAAGGACGGCCGCGCCACCGGCGAGGGGGTCCTGGAGGACTACGCCTGCCTCGCCGACGGCCTCCTTGCCCTCTACGAGGCGACCTTCGAGGAGCGCTGGTTCGTCACGGCTCGCACGCTCATGGAGACCGTCCTCGACCGGTTCACGGATCCCGCGGGCGGATTCTTCGACACCGCCGACGACCACGAGCGCCTGATCACCCGGCCCAAGGACGTCCAGGACAACGCGACACCCTCGGGTGGGGCGATGGCCACCCACGTCCTCATCCGTCTGGCCGCGCTGACCGGGGAGGGTCGCTACCGGACCGCGGCCGAACGGGCGATCGCAACGATCTCGCCACTCGTCACCCGCTACCCAACCGCGTTCGCCAAGTGGCTTTCGGCGATCGACCTCGCCCTGTCCGACATCGTCGAGATCGCGATCGTGGCCGACCCCGACAAGCCGGGCGCGGCCGAGCTGCTGGCCGTTGCGACGGCGGGCCTGCGCCCGGCCCGTGTCGTCGCGATGGCCGCCGACCCGACGTCGAGTGCCGTCCCGCTGCTCGAGGGTCGAACGCGCCTCCGCGACAGGCCGACCGCCTACGTCTGCCGGAACTTCGCCTGCCAGATTCCGGTGACGGATCCGGACGCCCTCGCGGCCCAGCTACGCGAACACACAGCTGCTCTCTGACCCGTTCCCGTGACGCTCGTTCCGATGACGCCTGCCCCCCCGATCCCCGCGGCGACGGTTGTTCTCCTCCGGCCCGCCCGCGATGGCTTCGAGGTCCTGCTCACCCGGCGTCCGGCCACGATGGAGTTCGGGCCCAACATCTGCGTCTTCCCGGGTGGCAGGGTCGACCCGGCAGACTCCGCGCCGGCGGCGCTCGACGCTGTGGGCGTGACCGAGACGGCGGCCGCCGCGGCCCTGGGTCTTGGGCTGGCCCCCGATGGCGGGCTGACGCCCGCCTTGGCCCTCGCGCATCACGTGGCGGCTGTGCGTGAAGCCGCCGAGGAAACCGGGATCGCCCTCGATGCCCAGGACCTGATCGCGCTGAGCCGCTGGGTAACGCCGATCTCCGTCGCGCGTCGCTTTGACGTCCGCTTCTTCGCCGCTCTTGTCCCGCCGGAAACGGAGGTCGGCCCGGCCGGTTCCGCGGAGGTGGCCGAGGCGGTCTGGATGGCACCGTCTGACGCCCTTGCGGCCGCGGCGGCCGCTCGGATCGAACTCTGGCAGCCGACGATGGTGACGCTCCAGCAGCTCGACGGGCTGCTGGACGAGCAAGCGGTCCGCGCGGCCTTCGGGCCGGGGGTCGATCGCGGCGGCGCGCGCTTCGAGCGAGGGAGCCCCGATCTCGCCCGGCTGGAGGTGCCGTGGGCTGCGGGAATCCCGGGCCGCCGCGCCAGTGGCTGGCTGCTGGGTCGGCGTGAGGTCGTCGTCGTCGATCCGGCGGATCCGACCGGCGTCACTACGGACGCCGTCCTGGCGGAGCTCCAGTCAACCGGTGCGCGGCTCGCTGGGGTCGTGGTGACCGGGTTCATGCCGGAGCGGCATGCAGGCGTGGAGATGTTCGCCCACGGGCTCGGCCTGCCGGTCGCCGGACCGGCCGATGCCGGCGTCTGGGTGCCCTACCCGGTGATCAGGATCGGACCCGGCGATCGGCTGCCGTTCGGTGACGCTGCCGTCACGCTCGCCGAGGTGCGAGGCCTGGGATGACCCGCCGGAGCCGGCGGCAAGCGGTCACGAGGCGGGCGGCTCCTTGGGGTCGCTCCCGGCGCGGATGTCCTTGGCCTCGTTCCGCGCGGACTTGATTCCGCGGCCGAGCATGGCGCCGATCTGCGGGATCGTCTTCGGACCCCGCCAGATGATGACGAGGATCAGGATGATGACGAGGACGAAGCCGAGATCCTGCA
>JACVXW010000048.1 GCA_015661135.1 Chloroflexota bacterium | reverse complement strand
CGGTCGCGGCCGCGCGGCCCAGCAGGAACTCGATCGTCATCGGCTTGGGGAATTTCGGTGCGCTCCCCCACCCTCCGGTGGCTGGGTCGAACCCGCGGTCGATCAGCATCGCGGCGGTTTCGAGGCTGTCCGGTGCGGGCAGGCCCTTGGCGGCAGGGAGCATTGCCTGCTCCACGAGCGACGCCACGATCCGTGCGCCGGCTCCATCCACGCCCTCGAGGACCTGCCGAAAGCTCGGCAGGCCGTGGCGCGCCTGGTCCGGGAAATACGTGCCGCCGTAGAACGGCCGGCCGTCCGGCGTCAGGAAGACCGACATCGGCCAGCCGCCACTGCCGGTCATCGCCTGGACGGCGCCCATGTAGACCTGGTCCAGGTCAGGGCGCTCCTCGCGATCCACCTTGATCGGGATGAACCGGGCGTTCAGGTCCGCGGCCGTCGCCTCATCCTCGAACGACTCGCGCTCCATGACGTGGCACCAGTGGCACGCCGCGTACCCGATCGACAGGAAGATGGGTAGGTCGAGGAACTTCGCCCGGGCCAGCGCCTCCGGGCCCCACGGCCACCAGTCCACCGGATTGTGGGCGTGCTGGAGGAGATACGGGCTGGTCTCGCCGGCAAGTCGATTCGTGTGGCGATGCTCGCCCGGCTGGGCCTCGGACATGGCGGGATGGTATGTCAGCGCTGCCCGGCACTCGTCCGACGCGGCCCGGAGCCGGCGCGCGGGCCACTAGACCTTCGGCAACTCCTGCAGGTCCGTCTGGGCGCCGGCGAACAGATCGCCGATGCGCGCCACCCGGTCCGGCAGCGTCCGGATCGTCCAGCGGTTTGGTCGGAGGTCCGGATCGTCCAGTTCGTCCCATGCGATCGGGGCGGAGACCGGCGCACCCGGTGCCGGCCGGACGGAGTACGGCGCCACGAGCGTCTTGATCGTCGCGTTCTGGGTGTAGTCCAGCCGCGCCCGTCCGCCGCGATTGCCCTTGGCCCATTCCCACGACACGAGGTCCGGAACGGTCGCGCCGACAGCGCGCGAGATCCGCTCCACCCACTCGGATGTCTGGGCGTACTCGTATTTCGGCACCACCGGCACCCAGATCTGGACGCCCCGCTGCCCGGTGACCTTGGGGTAGCCCCGCACGCCGAGGTGTCCGAGTGCGGTCCGGAATAGGCGGGCCAGGACCAGCGTTTCCTCCCAGGTGGTCAGGGTCCCGGGATCGATGTCGATGAGGGCGAAGGTGGGCCGCCACGGCGCGTCCAGCCGGGAGGTCCAGGCATGGATCTCGAACGCCGTCTGGTTGCCGAGCCAGCACAGGGTCCCGACCCGATCGGCGATGACGTGTTCGTTGGCCTCGCGCGCCTCCACCCCGACCTCGCGCCACCGCCGCAGCCATGCGGGATCCGTGGGCCGGAGGTCCTTCTGCCAGAAGCCGGCCTTGTCCGCCCCGTCCGGGTAGCGATGGAGGTTGAGGGGCCGCTCGGCGAGGTGGGGCAGCATGACCGGCGCGATCCGGGCGAAGTAGGCGACGAGTTCACGCTTCGTGACCGGCCCGCCCGCGTCGCCGTCGCGTGCCGGGAAGATCGTCTTATCCAGGTTGGTCAGCCTCAGATCCACACCGCCCACCGGCCAGACTCCTTCCCGGCCGAGGCCCGCCAGGGCGGAAAGCTCCTCGTCCGTGGCGGCCCATGGATGGAGGTGGGCGGGTTCAGGTCGCGCCGGCATGGCGGCAGAATCGGGCATCGCGGCTTCGACTGCCGCGACCGTGGCTCGCGCCTCGACTGCTCGCTCGCGCGTCACCTCGAGCGGATCGCGGTCCGGATCCAGGCCCTTGAACGCGGCCTGGCGCACGAGGCCGTCCCGGCTCCAGCCACCGAGCTCGGCCCGGATGACGAGCTCCGGCCGGACCCAGACGACCTTCGCGAGGTCGCCGCCCCAGCGGCCCCGGTGGTCCCGCGGCGGCGGCGGATCGAACGGCGGCGCGTCGGTCTCCATGTCCCCGAGGCGGCGGCGGAGATCCAGCCGCAACTTGCCGGTGAACCCGGACCCCACCTTGCCGGCGAACCGCAGGCGACGACCGCCGCTGGCCCCGTCTCCGTCTCCGTCTACGTCTCGGTCTCGGCCTCCATATCCGGCCTCCGCCGGGTCCTCATAGACGCCGACGACGAGCGCCCCGAGGTCGCTGGCGTTTCCCTCGCCCGGTGTCCAGCCGCCGACGACGAGTTCCTGCTCCGGCCGGATCTTGATCTTCAGCCACGACCGCGACCTTGAGCCCGGTTCATACACGGATCGCCGATGTTTGGCGATCGCGCCTTCCAGTCCCTGGGCTGTGCAGGCCTCAAGGAAGGCGACGCCCTCTGTGTCCACGTGGCTGGCGAAGCGGACCCTGCGGTCCTCGCGGAGGACGGACCTGAGGAGCCGCTTGCGATCCTCCAGCGGGACCCGGAGCAGGGACCGGCCGTCGAGGTAGAGCAGATCGAACGCCTGGTAGACGAGGCCGCCGCCGGCTGCTGCGGCGCCTGCGGCCTTGCCGCCGAGGCGCTCCTGGAGGAGTGAGAAGTCCGGCCGGCCGGTGTCGTCCACGGCGACCATCTCCCCGTCCACGATCGCCTCTCGTGCCTCGATCCAGGTGGCCGGCGCGAGGAACTTCGGAAAGTAGGCCTCGCCATCGCCGCCGTTGCGGGTGAACGTCCTGACCTTCGCGCCGCGAATCGCCGCCTGCAACCGATAGCCGTCCCACTTCACCTCGAACAGCCAGTCGTCGTCGCGAAAGGCGCGATCCGTGAGCGTCGCGGCCATGGGTTCGATGAAGCCCGGCATCGGCGCCTCAACGGCAGCAGCGAGGTCGATCCGGGCCGTCGCCGCGGGCGCCTCGCCCACCCAGATCGCGTCGTGTCGATCGCGAACCTCGTCGTTCGTCCGACCCGACTTCACGCTCTGTAGGTGGTCTTCCGCGTCCCAGCCCGGCACCGCGTGCTCGTCGCGCTTGCGGATCAGGAGCCAGGCCTCGGCCTCGTCGTCTTCGAAGGCTCGCGCAGCGGGATCCTGGGCGCGACCGGTCTTCGCGCGATCACGAGGTCGGCCGCTCGTGCGCACGATCGTGAAGCGCCCGTTGACCTTCTGACCGGCAAGCACGAACTTCAGCTCGCCGTCCGCCACGCCACGTGCGCCGTCTGGCGTCTCGGCTTCGGCCCGCCAGGTGCCCCAGTCCCAGACGATCACGTCGCCGGCCCCGTACTGGCCGGTCGGGATCACGCCCTCGAAGTCGAAATACTCGATGGGGTGGTCCTCGACGTGCACGGCCATGCGACGAGCAGCGGCGTCCAGGGTCGGCCCGCGCGGCACCGCCCAGGAGACGAGCACACCGCCGAACTCGAGTCGGAAGTCGTAGTGGAGCCGGGTGGCCCGATGGCGCTGGACCACGAACCGCCCGCCACCCGCCCCGACCCCAGGCTCGCTCGGGCCGGTGTCGCCCGTCGGCTCCGGCGTCCGGGCGAAGTTGCGCTTGCGGCGATAGTCCTCGAGCGGCATCAGGAGCGAGTCTGCCCGGAAGCTGGGGTCAGGCGCTCTTCCTGCGGCGACTCGGCTTGGCGTCCTCTGCCCGATCGTCGGAGGCGCCCGATGGCGCAGCTTCGCCGGCCTCCGCCTTCCTGGCCGTGGCCTGGGCGACCGAGACCGGCGGAGGCGTTTCCGCTTCGCGGGCGGCCTTCGCGGCACGGACGCTCGCCTCCAGCGCCGCCATCAGGTCGACGATGTTGGTGGGCTCCTCGGCCGCCGGCGCTGCCGTGACCTCGCGGCCCTGGACCTTGGATTCGATGATCTGCATGAGCGCCGAGCGGTACTCGTCGCGGTACTGGGCCGGATCGAACGCGCCGGTCATCGCACCGATGAGCTGCTCCGCCATGAGCTTCTCGGCCGGCTTGATCTCCGGCTCCTCGACGGGCAGGTCCAGTTCGGCCAGGGCACGGATCTCGTCCGGCCAGTAGAGCGTGGACAGGACCATCGTGTTCTCGAACGGATCCAGCGCGGCGAGCGCCTCACGGTCCTTGATCACGACCTTGCAGATCGCCGTCAGGCCCTTGTCCCGAAGGACGGACTTGAGGAGCGTGAAGGCCTTGCGGCCGATCTTGTCCGGCTCGATGTAGTAGGCCTGCTTGACGAACCGGGTGTTGGTCTCCGCCTCGGCGGACTCGACGAACTGCTCGATCTAGATGGAGCGGACCGTCTTGAGCGGAAGGGACTCGAGGTCCTCGTCCGTGACGACGACGTAGTCACCCGGCGCGTATTCGAACCCCTTGACCGTGTCCGACCGCGAGATGACCTCCTCCTCCACCGGGCAGAAGATCTTCATCTGGATCCGCGAGAGGTCCTCGGCGTGGAGCATGTTGAAGCTGACCCCGGCCCGCGACTCGGTCGCCACGTACAACTTCACCGGGATCGTGACGAGGCCAAACTGGATGGCCCCCTTCCACATCGAGCGCGCCACAAGCAGATCCTCGTGCTCAACCCCGACGGACGACGGAGCCGGAGCGAGACCATATCACCCGTCCGCAACCGACGGCTCGACGGCTCGGGCTTCGCGTACAGTCTCGGTCATGCGATTCCAGGCCATCCTTGAACTCAGTGGCAAGACGGCGACCGGGATGCGGGTCCCGGCCTCGGTGGTGGAGGGCCTGGGAGCAGGTCGGCGACCAGCGGTTCGGGTGACCATCAAGGGCTTCACCTATCGGAGCACGATCGCGGTGTACGGGGACGAGTACCTGCTCGGGGTCAACGCCGAGAACCGCGCCGCGCGAAGTGGAGGTGCCGGCGGACTTCGCCGCCGGGCTCGACCCGCACCCCGAGGCACGCCGGTTCTTCGACGGCCTTTCCTACAGCGAGCGACGCTGGTTCGTGCTCGGCATAGACGGTGCGAAGACCCCCGAAACGAGGGCGCGACGAATCGAGAAGGCCGTCACCCGGTTGCGCGAGGGTCGCGGCCAGCGCTGATCCAACGCCCGCGTCGCTGAGTCCGATGAGGTGTCAGGCGACGGCCGGGACCAGCTCGCGCTCGGCGCGGACGATCTGGGCGAGGATCCCTTCGCGCATTCGGTCCAGGCTGGTCGAGACCGTCCCGGCCGACTGTCCGATCGAGGTCAGCTGGACCTTCATGGTCCGCACCAGCTCGAGCTGCTCCCGAATGGCCGTCAGCGCCTCGCCGAGCTCCGCGGCGTCCACCTCGGCCTCGCGCTCGCGCAGGCTGGCCAGGGCGAGCAGCCGAGCGAGCCGAACCGCGGCCTCGAGCGTGGCCGGCTCCGGATCTGCCGGGTCGATGACGCAATAGACGTCACCGGCACGGACGTCGAACGGGGCGATCCCCGTCGGCGCGTGGGCCGGCGTGAAGACGACCAGGCCGACGGCCGCATCCCGGTTGGTCCGCGCCTCACGCAGCTCATCGCGCATCTCCCGACCGGAGACCTTGCGGTCCTTGGCCTCGATGACGACACGCAGCTCGGCGCCTCGGGTCAGGCCCGGGTCCATGGTCAGGACGAAGTCGCCCTTCTTGGAGCGACCCGCGTCACCAGCGTCTGTACCGGTCCGCTCCAGGAAGTCGTTGGCACCGCGAGCGATGTCGCCGAGCAGGCCTTCAAGTAGGGTCTCGAAGTCGCCGCCCTTGGCCGCGGACTTCGAGCGTTCGCCGGCCCGGGCGGCGCTGGCCGCCTCGATCGCGACGAGTTTCTCGCTGAGCGCCTTGAAGCCGGCGGCGACTTCCGCCCGGAACTGGTGGAGCGGCGATCCCATCCGCGTGGGATCCAGCAGCGTGGCGAGGCGGGATGCATCCCCATCGAAATAGGCGTCCAGCATTGTCGAGATGCGGCCGATGGCCGAGTCGCGTCGCTTGGGATCGAACAGCTCGTCAACCATGGACCGGAGCTTCCCGCGGTCGCCGAGGAACGCCTCCAGGGTCCGGGGCAGGCGGCCGTCGCCATCGCCGAAGTTCGAGCGGAGGACCTGCTCGAGGGCCTCCGCGGCGCGGTCATTCGAGGCCCGGCTCTGCTCCGAGAACCGGTCAAACTCGGACCGGACCGCATCCAGGTTCACGGTCACGCCGACGCCCTGGAGCGCGGTCAGGCCGATCCGCAGGGCTCGCTCCACGACGGACCCACGATCCTCGTCCGGCTGGCCGGCGAGCCAGGTGGCCAAGCCGGGATCTGCGAGCGTGAGGCGATCCACCAGGATGCGCTCCCCATCGACGCGGATCGAGGGGTCCGGCCTGCTCGGGAGCGAGACGATGCGGGCTTCCATGCGGCGCATCCTGCCGGGCCGCAGTGTCAGCTAGGGTGTCACGACCGTTCGAAGGATCAGGCAGGCCGGGCAGGCCGCATCGGACCAGTCGCCCGTCGCCCCGGCGAGACCCGCAATTTCGAGGCCGACACTCCCGCGTCGCGCTCGGCGCTTGATCGCGAGCCAGCCGAGCATGCCGACCGATGCCAGGCCGCCAACCAGGGCGATTACGGCCGGACCCACCGATCCGGCGAGGGCAACGGCCGGCGCACCGAGCGCAGCCCCGAGGGCGAAGTGGCCCGTGACGAAGACGCCATTGCCGACCGCAAGGCCGGCGGCGAATGCCCGTGGCGCGACGGCGGCCAGCGCCGCGGCGGGAATGGCGACGATCCGTACGCCGGGAGTCATCCGGGCGAGCGCCACGCCCATTGCGCCTCGAGCCCGCAGCGGACCAGCGAGTCGCTCCACCCGCGCCTCCGACAGACCCACGCGGCGCAGGACGTCGAGGAGCCGCGCACGGAACCCCCCGCGAAGCAGGCGATACTGGATGAGTCCCCCGCCGATCGTCGCCGCCACGATCAGCACGAGCGCGCTGACCGGCTCGACGGCGCCTGCCGCCGCGGCGACGCCCGCCCCGAGTCGCCTGGAACGGGCACTGGCAGGCCGGCCTCCTTGACGAGCAGCAGGCCGATGACCGCGACGAGCCCGAGGTCCTCCATGAGCTTTGGCTCAACTGCCCCGATATGTCGTGAGCGAGAACGGCGCCAACAGCAGCGGCACGTGATACGACCGCGAAACGTCGTCGATCCGGAGGTCGACCGACATGCGCCGGAAGAAGCGATCGTCGCGGGCCACCGCGCCGCGCACGCCCGCGATGTTGAACTCCAGCCGGTAGACACCCGGCGACATCGGTCGCTCCAGGAGGTCGCGGACGCGGCCGTCACCATCGGTCAGGGCCTGCGTCAGGCGAATGGGGCGTTCATCCTCACCCAGCTTGTAGAGGATGACGTGGACGCCCACGGCAGGGGCGCCGGCCTCCGTGTCGAGGACGTGGGTCGAGATCGTGGGCGTGCCGAGGCTCGTCGGTTGCGGGGTGGGTGTTCCCTCGCCGGTGCTGGCCACGTATCCTCCGGTCCATGGGACAACTTTCGATCACGGTCGGCGACGACCTCCACTTTACCGCCCGCTGGGAGACCGCCGCTCCCCAGACGATCGAGGCGATCCGGCGAATGTTGCCGATCGACAGCCGCCTCATCCATTGCCGCTGGTCAGGCGAGTCCACCTGGATCCCGTACGGCGACTTCCGGCCGGGCATCGAGTATGAGAACCACACCTCGCACCCGGCGCCCGGGATGCTCGCGATGTACCCCGGCGGGATCAGCGAGTGCGAGATCTTCTTTCCGTACGGCGCCTGCACGACGGCATCGAAGGTCGGCCAGCTGGCGGCCAACCATTTCGCCTCGATCCTCCCGGACGATGGCTGGCAGGACCGCCTGCGCGAGGTCGGCCGGCGCGTCCTTTGGGAAGGCGCGCAGCGGGTTCGGATTCAGGAGGTGGACTGAGTGGACTGGGTGGGCCAGGCGATCCTGGTCGCGATCTTCGCCGGGATCCTCGGCGGCGGGCTGGTCCGAGCGCGTCGTCGGCAGGGCTCTTCGTCCTCGGACGCCGGCGGCGGCGGCGCGTTCCACGAGAGCAACGACGAGGACGCAGGAGGAGCAGACGGAGACGGCGGTGGTGACAGTGATGGCGGCGACGGGGGTGGTGGGGACGGTGGCGGTGGTGACGGTGGCGGCGGTGACTTGACGGTGGCGGCGGTGACTAGATGACCCGCCCGTGACCGACCTCCTGGTCCGTGGCGGGACCGTCGTCACGGCGAAGGACTCCCGCCTGGTCGACGTCGCCGTCGAAGGCGGCCGGATCGTGGCGGTGGAGCCGGACCTGGAAGGGCTGGCCGGCAGCGCCCGCAAGGTCGTGGATGCGACGGGGCTCCTCGTCCTGCCGGGCGTCGTCGATGTCCATACGCATACGAGGGTCGCGACCGACACCGAGCCGGATCGCTTCTTCAAGGACTCGGTGGCGGCGGCCTTCGGCGGGACGACGACCTTCCTGGCCTTCAACAACCCCGGGACGGGCTCGTCCGCTGCGGCCGAACGCTCGCTCCTCGCCGGGCTGCGCGAGTGGCGCGCCGCCACGGAGCACGACAGCGCGGTCGACTACGCGGTGAGCCTCGTGGTCTCGGGGCGGATGGACGACCCGATCACCGAGCTTCCCGCGATGGTGGACGCGGGCGTCGCGACGGCGAAGGCGTTCATGGTCTTCGACTTCCGGCTCGATGAGCGCCGCATCTTCGACGCGATGCGGGTGCTCGGCGGCCGCGGCGGGATGCTCCAGGTGCACTGTGAGGACCCGGTCCTCATCGATACGGCGGTGGCCGACGCACTGGCGAAGGGCGACACGGCGCCGCAGTTCCACGCCGCGACGCGGTCCACCGAGGCGGAGGCCGTGGCAACCCACCGGGTCATGGCGTTCGCCCGGGCAGCCGACGTACCGGTCCATGTCGTCCACCTGTCGTCCGCGGCGGCTCTCCGCCATGTCCGCGACGCGAAGGCCCGGGGCGTCCGCGCTCACGCGGAGACGTGTCCCCACTACCTGGCGCTCACCGACGCCCGCTACACGTCTCAGGACCTGGCGTCCGTCGCGGAGTGCGTCATCTCGCCGCCCCTTCGGCCCATGTCGGACCAGGACGCGCTCTGGGCCGGGCTCGCGAACGGCGCACTCGACCTCATCGCCACGGACCACGTCCCGGATCGAATGGCGGTCGAGAAGGCCGAGGCCGTTCTCGGGGTCTCGTTCGATCGGATCAGCAACGGCGCACCGGGCATCGAGACGCTGCTCGCGATCGCCTACTCCGAGGGCGTCGCGAAGGGCCGGA
>JACVXW010000245.1 GCA_015661135.1 Chloroflexota bacterium | reverse complement strand
GGTGCGGCGACGACCTGCCGGGTCGTGGAGGCGGCGCGCCCGGTGGGCGGTCCCGGCCAGGTCGTGCAGACACCCACGGTCCCAGCCGGCGGCACGATCGAATTCGGTGCCGTCGTGACAGCGTTCGGCAGTGAGGTCCAGGATCTCGCCGTGGATTGCCAGTCTCCGTGAGCCGTTACGCAGCCGAACTCGCGTTCGCGCTCGAAGTCGCCCAGCGTGCTGGCGAGCTCCAGATGGAGCGCTACGAGCGCGTAGGACGGATCGACTACAAATCGGCGCGCGACGTCGTCACCGAGGTAGACCACCTGTCCGAGGCGCTCATCCTCGACGCGATCCGCGCCGCCTTCCCCGGTGACGCACTCCTGGCCGAGGAGACCGGCGAGCACCACGGCAGGGACGGTGACGGCACCGGCCGGACCGCGACGTCCGGCCTCGGCCGGGTCTGGGTGGTGGACCCGCTGGACGGAACCATCAATTACGCCAACGGGATTCCATTCTTCTGCGTCTCAATCGCGTTGGTAGAGGGAGGCCGGCCGGTGATCGGCGTGGTTCACGATCCGACCCGGGGCGAGTCCTTCGCGGCCACGATCGATGGCCCTGCGATCGTCCATGGGTCTGCCCGTGGCGCGAGCCACGAGATCCGTGCCTCTGACAAGGACAAGTTGAGCGACTTCGTGATCTCGATGGCGCTCGCCGGCCGGAGCGTTTCGACGCGGGGCCGCGAGATCCGCAAGGCCGTCCGGGTGCCGCGCTCGATGGGTTCGGCCGCGCTCGCGCTCGCGTACGTTGGCAACGGTCGCTTCGATGCCTTTGTCCAGCAGGGTGGGTTGTCCACCTGGGACATCGCTGCCGCCGGGCTGATCGCCGAGCGCGGCGGCGCCACCGTCACCAACCTGGATGGCGGCCCATGGTTCGAGATCGCGGCCGCGACGCAGACCATCGGCGTCCTCGCCGCCCCACCCGCCCACCACGGGGAGCTGCTCCGGCGCGTCGCAGGTCGGTAGGTCGGCGGCGGGTCAGGGGCTCTCCGTTGCACATCGTGCTACGCTGTGCGACATGACGGAACGACGCACGGTCCATCGTTCTTTCCGGCTCCGGGCCGACACATCGGAGCGGCTCGAGCGCCGCGCAGCCGAGGCGGGCGAGACCTACACGGCGCTCGCCGAGCGGTTCATCGACGAGGGGCTCCGTCGAATCGACCATCCCGGAGTCGACTTTGTCGATGAACCGGCCGGGCGGCGGGCGCGTGTCGTGGGAACGGGCCTTGCGGTCTGGGAGGTCGTCATGGTCCTGAAGGCGAACGACGGGTCCGTCCGGCAGGCGGCTGCGTACCTCGGTATCCCCCAGGCGCTCGTGGAGGCCGCGGTGGCGTACTACGCGGACCACCCGACCGAGATCGACGGCTGGCTCGAGCAGAATCAACGTGCTGCCGAGCGGGCGATGCGCCGATCGTCACCGATCGCTGGATGAGGCTGCTCCTCGATGAGCACATATCCCATCGAGTCGCCGACGAGCTGCGGCAGGACGGTCACGATGTCAGCGCCGTCGCGGAACGCCAGGAACTCCGGGGCAGCGAGGATGAGGCGCTCATCGACGTCGCGCGGGCCGAGCATCGCGCGATGGTGACCTTCGACATCGCAGACCACGTTCAGATCCACTCCAATGCGCTGCGCCTCGGGACGCCGCACCCGGGCCTCGTTCTCGTGGCGGCGTCGAAACTGCAGCCGTCAGGGGCCGGCATCGGCGTGCTCGTCCGGGCGCTGGCCGCCGTGCTCGACGCCAACCCGACGGACGCTGCGCTCGAGAACCGCCTGGTGTGGCTGGACGTGCCGGCCCCACCCACGAGCTGAGGCGGAGGCGGGCGGCGCCCTCCCGCCGCCCGCGCCTGTGGCAGCAGCCACGGCCTGTGGCGACGAGACCGGTCGGGCTGCCCGCCGTCCGCTATGCACCTCGACGGAATACGTCCCGCCCTCACGCGACCCGGCTATGCCGCCGAGATGCATAGCCAGCAGAGGATGATCCGCGCGCCCAACTCGCGCCCTCAGCGGCTCTCGGCCAGCCACCGATGCGGGCGAGCCCGGAGACGCCCCAGACCCAGGGAATCGCAGAACGCCTCCCACCGCGCCCTGGGCGCGCCGCGCCACTCCAGCTCCGAGGCCGAGGCCTCCGGGATCGCCACGCCGTCCTCGACCGTCCGCAGCCTCGCGAGCGATCGGTACAGGAGTGCATTCGCCATCTGCTCGCGGAGCGTGACGGCGAGAGCGGGCCCGCCGCGCAGGCTGGCCACGTCCCAGCGCGAGGCCTTCTCGGGGATGTCCTCGAGGTGGCCGTACCGGGACAGGACCGCGGCCGCGGACTTGGCGCCCCAGCCGGGCAGGCCCGGATAGCCGTCCGAGGAGTCGCCGACGAGCGCCAGCCAGTCCGGGATGGAGGTCGGCGCAACGCCCCACTTGGCCCGGACCCCCGCATCGTCGTAGGTGATCCGGGGTGCAGATCAGGACCTGCTCGACCGAGGGATCGGCCGTGAACCGGCGACAGGCCGCCGCGATGGCGTCGTCCGCCTCGAACTCGACCATCGGCCAGAGGACGACCCCAAGCGCCTCGATCGCAGCTTCCGCGATCGGGAACTGCGCGAGCAACTCGGGCGGCATCCCGGCCGACGACTTGTAGCCGGGATACATCTCATTGCGGAAGGATTCGATGACCCGGTCCGTGGCGCAGCCGACGTGCGTGGCGCCCTCCTCGCGGAGGAGGTACAAGAGCTGCTCCACGAGCCCCGATACGCCCGAGAGGGGCACCCCGCCACGCCCGTACACCGGCGGCCGCGGTGCGTAGTGGGCCCGAAACAGCTCATAGGTCGCGTCGACGAGATGGACGCGCACGGCGCGTCAGCCGCGCTCTGTCACGGAGGACCGTTCCAGCGACGCGCCCGCGGCGGCCAGCTCCGCGAGTGCGCGGTCGCCGTCGCCCGCGGCCAGGTTCACCGCCGCGATCGCGTCGAGGAGCACCGTCGTCGCGTACCCGAGCCGGATCGCGTCAAGCGCCGTGGCCTTGACGCAATAGTCCGTGGCCAGGCCGCACACGACGACGCGCTCGATGGCGCGGACGTGAAGTAGCGCATCCATCTCCGTGGGAATCTCGGTGCCCGTCACGGGGTCCCGCATCGTAAAGCCGGAATAGCCGTCCTCGCCGTTGGCGCCCTTGTGGACGCTGGGGCCCAGGACCTGGAGCGACGGGTGGAAGGACGAGCCCCAAGCATCACCGACGCAGTGGACCGGCCAGATCCCGCCGTCCTGGGCGAAGTGCGGGGTGTGCAGGGGATGCCAGTCCTGCGTATACGCCACGAAGGCACCGGCCCGGATCGCCGCCCACGCCTCGCGGTTCACGACCGGGATGGTGTCCGCGCCGCCGGCCACGCTCAGCGACCCCGCCGGATCGGCGAAATCGTTCTGGACGTCCACGACGATGAGGGCAGTCCGTGGGTCGTAGCGCTGCATCGCCCGACGCTAGCACAGCCCGCCGCCACCATCCCGCAACGCGGGCGCAACCGGTTCGTACCGGGGCACCCACCGGCGGACTGGGCTACCCTTCGGCGGGATGTATTTCGACGAGTTCAAGCACCAGCTCCC
>JACVXW010000244.1 GCA_015661135.1 Chloroflexota bacterium | reverse complement strand
GTCCCGTAGGCGCTTTCACCGTCCACTGGCCAGTTTTGCCGTCGAACTGTCGCGGGCCGACGGCAAGACGACCACCGAATCCACTTGATCGGTCCCCGAGCCGGCGGCGCGAGGGTCTCGGGCGTCCAGTTGTCGCTCCACAACGACATCTGGCGCGGCACCGGCATGCGGCGAGTCAGGCGCCGATAACTGCGCGGTACGCGGTCGCAGGCATTCTCCACGGGTGGCTGCGATTGAACGCGCGATGGTCAGAGGCACCCGGCGGGGCGAACGCGCCTACCGCGAGCTCGCGGAGGAGTTCCGCCACGGGCGCCTCGCGGCCGGCTGGAGTCAGGATCGTGTCGCGGCGCTGATCGGCGTCTCGCGGTCGCACTACATCGAGATCGAGGCTGCCCGGGCGACGAACCTCTCGATCGTTCAAGCCGCGCGGATCGCGGCGGTTCTCGGGCTGGATCTGTCGGTTCGTGCGTATCCGGGCAGCGGGCCGCTCAGGGATGCAGCACACACGGCTCGCCTCGAGTCGGTGCTTCGGCGCGCGATGCCACCACTCCGTGTTCAGCGCGAGGTCCCGCTGCCATCGACCTCGGAGCGATCGGAGCAGCGCGCCTGGGACGCGGTCGTCCTCGGCCACGGGCGGCGGACTGCGATCGAACTCGAGATGCGGATTACCGATGCGCAGGCCGTTGAAAGACGCCTGCAGCTGAAGCGCCGCGATGACCCTCCTGACCGCTTCATCCTGCTCGTGGCCGAGACGAAGTCGAACCGGCGCCTCCTGGCCGCGAACGCGACGCTGTTCTCCGATCTGCCTCGCCGCGGGCTGCGGGCAGTGATTGCCGTTCTCGAAGCGGGTGAGCACCCGGCGTCATGTCTGGTCGTGCTCTGATACCCCGGTCATCACGGGCAGGGGGAGTGGCGGCGCTATAGAACGCCTGTTCTGTTTAGCGTGGTTCCGGTACACTGCGGGCGTGCCCCAGGATCGAATCGTCGTTCGCGGCGCGCGTGAACACAACCTGAAGAACGTCACCCTGGACTTTCCGCGGGACCGGCTGGTCGTGATCACCGGCCTGAGCGGAAGCGGCAAGTCCAGCCTCGCCTTCGACACGATCTACGCCGAGGGCCAGCGCCGGTACGTCGAGAGCCTGTCCGCGTACGCCCGTCAGTTCCTTGGCCAGATGGAGAAACCGGACGTCGACCAGATCGACGGGCTGTCGCCGGCGATCTCGATCGACCAGAAGGGCGCGTCGCGGAACCCCAGGAGCACGGTCGGAACCGTCACCGAGATCTACGACCACCTGCGCCTGTTGTTCGCCCGGATCGGCCACCCGCACTGCCCGAACTGCGGCCGCGAGATCGAACGCCAGACCGTCCAGCAGATCGTGGATCAGGTCCTGGCCATGCCCGAGGGGACGCGCCTCCTCGTCCTGGGCCCACTCATCAAGGATCGCAAGACGGAAGGGGACCGGGTCTTCGAGGCGGCGCGGAAACAGGGCTTCGTGCGCGTGCGCGTGGACGGCGAGACGCATGACCTGGCCGAGGCGCCATCGCTGGACAAGTACAAGCGCCATTCGATCGAAGTCGTCGTTGATCGTTACGTCGTCCGCCGGGCGGAGGCACCCTCGGACTGGGCGCGCGATGCGGCCGGCCGCCCGATTGACCCGAGGAGCGGCGACACGATCGGGGATCCGGACGCTCCGCGGCTCGCCGATTCCATCGAAACCGCCCTGCGCCTCGGGGAGGGCGTCGTGCTCATCGCGCCGGCCCCGGCGCCGGCACCGGCTGCCGCCCCGTCGTCGGACGCCGCCGCGTCGTTCGAGGAGCGCCGTTTCTCGGAGCGGTACTCCTGCCCGTACGACGGCACGACGATCGATGAGCTCGAACCGCGCAGCTTCTCGTTCAACTCGCCGCACGGCGCCTGCCCCACCTGCACCGGCCTGGGCACACGCCTGGAGATCGACCCGGAGCTCGTCATCCCGGACCGCTCCAGGAGCGTCCTGAAGGGCGCCGTCGTGCCGTGGTCGCGCATGCCGACGGACGCCTCGTGGCGAATGAAGATCACCGAGGCGGTCTTCGAGGCCCACGGCTGGAATCCGGCGGCGCCCATCAACGAACTCCCGGCCGAGGCCGTGGACCACCTCCTCAATGCGACCAAGGACGAGAAGGTCGTCATCCGCTACAAGCACGAGCGCGGCGAGAACTCGTATCTCGCAGCCTTCGAGGGTGTGGTCACCAACCTGGAACGGCGATATCGGGAAACCGAGTCCGACTACATCAAGACCGAGCTCGAGAAGTACATGGTCGAACGGCCCTGCCCGTCTTGCCAGGGCAAGCGACTGCGCCCCGAGGCGCTCGCCGTGACCGTGGCAACCCGGGACATCTCGGACGTGTCGGATCTGTCCATCACGGATGCGCTCGCCTGGGCGGAGGCGCTCGCGGACCTCGTCTCGGCGCGGGAGCGGACGATCGCCCACCAGGTCCTCAAGTAGATCCGCGCACGCCTCGAGTTCCTCGTGGACGTCGGCCTGGACTACCTGACGATCAACCGGACCAGCCAGACC
>JACVXW010000243.1 GCA_015661135.1 Chloroflexota bacterium | reverse complement strand
GGACGGCGCCCTCGGCTATCCGGTCATTGCCGTCAACGAAGCGCTGACCAAGCACCTGTTCGACAACCGCTACGGGACCGGGCAGTCAACGGTGGATGGCATCATCCGGGCCACCAACCTGCTCATCGCGGGGCGGAACGTCGTCATCGCCGGCTATGGCTGGGTTGGGCGCGGCATCGCGTCCAGGATGGACGGCCACGGGGCCCACGTCGCGGTGGTGGAAGTGGACCCGGTCCGCGCCCTGGAGGCGTTGATGGACGGCTACCAGGTCATGAGCGCCGGTCAGGCCGCCGGTTGGGGGGACCTGTTCGTTACGGCCACCGGCAACGTCAACGTCTTCCGGCGCGAGCACTTCGAAGTGATGAAAGACGGCGCCGTCCTGGCGAACTCGGGTCACTTCGACGCCGAGCTGGACCTCACGGCACTTCGCGCAATGGCCGAGGGCCACGTTCGGGAAGTGCGCGAGAACGTCCAGGAATTCGATCTCGGCGGCAAGCGGATCCACCTCGTGGCGGAGGGGCGGCTCGTGAATCTCGGGGCCGCCGAGGGCCACCCGGCCGCGGTCATGGACATGAGCTTCGCGAACCAGGCGCTCGCCGCCGAGTACGCCGCGAAGCACCACGCGGAGCTGGGCCCGCAGGTCTATGTCGTGCCCGAGGCGATCGACGCGGAAGTGGCCCGCCTGAAGCTCGCGGCGATGGGGATCGTGCTGGACTCCATGACGCCCGAACAGGCCGCGTATATGGCCTCCTGGCGGCAAGGCACCTGAGGCTGCGAACGGCATGTCCCAGCGTCTGACTGCTCCGTACGGGAGCTGGGCTTCGCCGTTTCCCATCGAGCGCCTGACGGACGGCGTCGTCTTCATCAGCGAGGTCCGCTGCGAGGACGGCGTCCGCTGGTGGCTCGAGGGACGGCCGGAGGAAGCGGGTCGGCAGGTGCTCGTCCGGCGCGACCCGGACGGGACCATGACGCGCCTCACGCCCGAGGGCTTCAACGCGCGAAGCCGGGTGCACGAGTACGGCGGCGGCGCGACGCTCGTGTCCGGCGACCTCATCGTCGTCTCGGACTTCGTAGCCGGCCGTCTCAACCGGGTCACGGCGCCTCTCGAGCTCGGCCCGTTGACCCCGGACCGGCCGTGGCGGTTTGCCGACATGGTCCACGACGCCGGCCGCGGCCGACTCTACGCGGTCCGCGAGGACCACGACCCGGATGTCGTCGCAGCGCACGGCGAGTGGGAGAACGAGATCGTGTCCATCGACCTCGCGAGCGGAGCGGTCGAGGTCATCGTGATGGGGGCAGACTTCTACGCGGCGCCACGGCTCTCGCCCGACGGGCGCACCCTCGCCTGGCTCGAGTGGCGGCACCCGAACCTGCCCTGGGACGGCACGGAACTCAAGCTCGCACCGGTCGCCGATGACGGTTCGCTCGGTCCGTCCGTCGCGGTCGCGGGGAGCCAGGCTGACTGGATTTCGCAACCACGCTGGTCGCCGGCCGGAGAGCTGCACTTCGTCGCCGAGCCGGACGGCTGGATGAACCTCTTCCGCCTGCGCAACGGGATCGTCGAGGCGATCGCTCCGACGGCTGCCGAGTTCGCCTCGCCGGACTGGATCTTCGGGATTGCCGAGTACGGGTTCCTCGCGGACGGGGGCATCCTCGCGGTGGGCCGCAGCGGCGGCCGCGACCGCCTCTATCGCATCGGACCCGATGGCTCAACCACGGTCGTCGACCTGCCGTACACGGAGATCGGCTCGATCTCGATCGATGGCGATCAGGCCGTGCTCCGGGCGGTCTCGCCGTTCGAGCCCGCGGTCGTGGCGGAACTGTCGATCCTCTCCGGCGAGGTCTCGATCCTTCGCAGGGCGACGCCGTTCGTCGCCGAGCGCACGGACATCTCCGAGCCGCGCCATGTCGAGTTCCCATCCACGGGAGGCCGGGTCGCCTACGGCAACTACTACCCCCCACACAGCGCGACGTTCCGGGCAGCCGACAGCGAACTCCCGCCGCTCATCGTGACCTCGCATGGTGGCCCGACCGCGTCGGCGTTCAGTGGCTGGGCGACCAGCGTGCAGCTGTTCACGAGCCGCGGCTACGCGGTCCTCGACGTGGACTACGGCGGCAGCACGGGCTTCGGGCGCGACTTCCGCAAAGCCCTCGACGGCGAGTGGGGCATCGTCGACGTGGACGACTGCGTGGCCGGGGCGGAGTGGCTCGTGGCACAGGGCCTGGCAGATCCCGCCCGGCTCGCGATCCGCGGTGGATCGGCCAGCGGCTTCACGACCCTCGCGGCCCTCGCGTTCCGCCGCACCTTCGGGGCGGGCACGACCTATTTTGGCATCGGAGACCTGCGGGCCTTCGTCAAGGACACCCACAAGTTCGAGTCGCGCTACCTGGAGGGCCTCGTCGGCCCGTGGCCGGCTACCGAGCAGCGCTATCTGGACCGGTCGCCGTCCCTCCACGCCGAACTGATCGTTGCGCCCGTCCTCGTTCAACAGGGGGCGGAGGACCGGATCGTTCCGCCATCCGAGGCGGAGCGGATCGTGGATGCCCTCTGGGAACGGCGTG
>JACVXW010000242.1:814-3381 GCA_015661135.1 Chloroflexota bacterium | reverse complement strand
CATACCTTCCTGGCCGAGCAGCCCGACCTCAACTGGCGCAACGCAGCCGTCGAGGAGGCCCAGCTGGCCATGGTTCGCGGTTGGCTGGGTCGAGGTGTGGACGGCTTTCGCCTGGATGTCTTCAACGTCTTCTTCAAGCAAGCCGACCTGGACTCGAATCCCGGGACCGGCTTCCATCGCCAGGCGTGGTACCGACAGCGCCACGTGAACGACCAGAACCAGCCCGAGCTGGCGCCATTCCTCACCCGCTTCCGTGCGGAGATCGACGGCCGGCCCTGCCGGATGACCGTCGGCGAGCTGTTCGGCGGCGGGGCCGAGACGGCGGCCTCGTTCGCGGTCGATCGCCACCTGATCTTTGACTTCGACCTGCTGGAGCAGCCCTGGTCGGCACAAGCGTTCGGGGCGGCCATCGAGCGGATCGAGCGCGCGTTCGGACCTGATCGCTGGCCGACGGTCGTCCTCTCCAACCACGATCGGCCGCGACATGCCTCACGCCTCGCGGCCGAGGTCGGAGAGCGCCATCGGGACGCGATTGCCAGGGCGGCGGCGGTCATCCTCCTGACCCTCCGGGGAACGCCGTTCCTGTACTACGGGGAGGAGCTTGGACTCGGCGACATCGCCGTCGCGCGCCGCCAGGCGATCGACCCACCGGCCCGCCGAGCCGGCTGGAGCTTCCCGTGGTGGAACCGCGACGGCTGCCGCAGCCCGATGCCCTGGAACGACGCCCGGAACGGAGGCTTCACGACACCTGAGGCGCGGCCGTGGCTGCCGCTCGTCCCCGACGCGGCGACGCGCAACGTGGCGACCCAGGCCGTGGATCCCGGCTCGGTCCTGTCGACCTATCGGCGCCTCCTCGCGATCCGCCGGCGGCTGCCCGCCCTCCGTAGCGGCGGTTTCCGAGGCGTGTCGGTCGATCACAAGGATGTCCTGGCGTGGCTTCGGACCGACCCGCATGGGGACGTCCTGGTCGTGGTGAACTTCGCGCCGCGAGCGGTCCATGCCGTGCTCGGTGGGGAGGCAGGCCCGAACGCCTGGATCCCGCTCGACGGCACCCATGGCGGGGGAGGCCAGGAGGTCGACCCGGCAGGCGGCATGATGCTCAGGCCCTTCGAGGCGCTGATCGCAACGAGCCGAGGTTGACGATCCGCGCTGGTAGGATACGGCCACTGTGTTGCGTCGCCGTTGCCGGGGAGTGCCGAGTGCCGCTTGAGTTCCTGCGTCGTCGGGGTGCGCCGGCTCCAGTGCCCGTCGCCAAGGCCGGCCCATCGAGCCCCGCGAGCCACGCCATGCCCGAGGAAGTCGTGGCCCAGGAGCACCAGCTCCGGTTGAACTACGCCGGCAAGACGAGCGAGGGCGTCCGGATCAAGGCCGGCCCGGGGGCGCTCGCGGATCTGCCGGCGATGCTCGCGGGGATCGCCAGGAGCGACGTCGAGGTCGTCGAGCCGCTGCCGATCGAGTACAGCCAGGCGACGCCCACGATCGTCCGCCCGTCGGAGGCCATGCAATGGCTGAATGCCCACCATGCGCTCTCGCCGATTGCGCGCCATGCGCTGGTCGTGCTCGAGTCCATCGACGCGGTGGACCTGGCGTTCGACACCTTCGTGTGCGCCCTGCTCGACGGTGAGATCGATACCTCCGGCTACCCGGAGTACAACGCGGTCGTCGGCGGCGTGGCGGCCCATTGGGACGAGGTCACCGGCGACATGGTCGTGCGCGGCGTCGTCGGCTGGGGTGGACGCGGCGTGCGCGGCGACACGGACCGTGTCGGTGCGAAGATCCTGACCAGTCTCCTCTCGAACATCCTCGCCAGCCAGTACTCCCTGGGCCTCACGGCCGTCCAGCGGCCGGCAGCGGCCCACGGCCACGGTGGCGTCATCTGTCCTCACTGCGGGTTCGCCTCGGCCCACGAGCGGGCGTTCTACTGCCCCAAGTGCGGCATGCGCCTGCTCCGCGGCTGAGCGATCAGGGCAGCCGGTCACCCGCCCGTGCCGACCTATGACTACGCCTGCGCCCGCTGTGGGCACGGCAGCGAGGTGATCCACGGGATCCACGCGACCGGTCCGGCCAGATGTCCCGCCTGTGGGGCGGAGGGCACGATGCGCAAGGGGTTCACGACGCCAACGTTCCACTTCAAGGGTTCCGGCTGGGCGAAGAAGGACCGGTCGTCGGGGAGTGGATCGGGCAAGACGAGAAGCACATCGCCCTCGACCGAGGCCGCCTCGAGCGATGCCCCGGCCACGGGGGACGGCAGCGGGTCCGGATCCGGCACGACCCTTCCGGCTGCCTCGCCCGCCACGACTGCGCCGGCCGCACCCAACGGAGGCGACTGAGCCGATGGCCGCAGCCGACTGGATCAGCCTGGCCGAGGCGGCCGAACTTCTGGCCACGGCCAACGTCCGCTTCCGTCCCGCCACGATCGGGGCATGGGCGCGATCGGGCAAGCTCCAGAGCATCAAGCTGGGCGGGCGCCGGTTCGTTCGGCGCGGAGAGGTCCGGGCCCTGATCGCTCCACCCCGGCGCGTTCGCGCGGACGACCTCCAGCCCGGGCTCTTCGAGGACCTGCGGGA
>JACVXW010000242.1:0-773 GCA_015661135.1 Chloroflexota bacterium | reverse complement strand
TCGGTACGACGCGGCCGGCGGGGCGCTCCTGGCCGGCGGCCTCGCCTACAGCGCCCTCTTCGCCATCGTGCCCATGACGATTCTCATCGCCGGGATCGTGGGCCTGGCCGTTGCCGACGAGATCCACCGGGACGCCATCGTCACGGCCGTTGCGTCGGTCGTGCCACCGTTGCGAGACCTGCTGGACCTCGTCCTGACCGAGGCCGCCAGATCCGCCGGGGCGATCTCCGTGCTCGGCGGTCTGGCGTTGGTCTGGGGAGCCAGCCGCTTCGTTGTCGCCTTCGAGTCCGCCGTCGGGAGCCTGCTCGGGGGCGTCCGCCAGCGCGGATTCGTCACCCGCAGCGCGGTAGCGGTGCTGGCGGTGGTCGGCACGGCGATGGCGGCCGTGCTCGGCGCCGCAATCGCCGGTCTCGCCTCGTTCCTGGCCGAGGCCGAAGCCCGCGGCGGACAGGTCGTGGGGATGGCGACGGACCTGCTGCTCGCGCTCGGGCCGCTGGCCGCTACGGCCCTGACGATCGCGGTGGCCTTCCGGGTCGTTCCGGCCGCACCGCCAGCGTGGCGCGCGATTCTGCCGCCGGCCATGGCGGCTGCTGTCGCCGTGACCGTTCTGACCCGCGTCTTCGTGCTGCTGGTGCCTCGGCTGATCGGCGTGGCTGCGACGATCGGCGCGCTGGCCACCGCGTTCGCCGCGCTTGCCTGGCTCAGCCTTTCATTCCAGGCCGTGCTGCTTGCAGCCGCATGGGTCCGCGAGCGGAGCCGCTGAGGAGGGTCGA
>JACVXW010000241.1 GCA_015661135.1 Chloroflexota bacterium | reverse complement strand
CGCCTCCTTGATGCGCGTGAGGATGAACAGGTGGTAGTCCATCGAGAGCCCGAACAGGATCGTGAAGATGAAGATCGGGACCCAGCTCTCGACGACCCCGCCGGGCGTGATCCCGAGCTGCTCGGCGAACCAGCCGTCGTGGAAAACGAGGACCAGCACCCCGAATGACGCGCCGGTTGAGAGGAGGTTGAGCAGGATCGCCTTGATCGGGATGACGATCGAGCGGAAGGCAATGAGCATCAGCAGGAAGGACAGGCCCAGGACGAAGGCGAAGATCCGGGGCGTCCCATCGAGGTAGATCTGGGTGATGTCGAGGGCGGTCGCCACCTGCCCGGCGACGAGCATCCGGACGTCGGACAGGCCCCCGAAGATCGAGGGCCGCAACTCGCTCCGGACGGTCCGGACGATCTCGCGGTTGGCTTCGTCGTTCCGCCCACCGCTCAGGGTGAACGAGATCAGCGCCGCCTCGCCGGACTCGGACAGGCGCTCCTTCGGCGGGCCCGACACGCCCGGGATCGCCAGCGTCTCCACCTTCAGGCGCTCAATGGCGACCCGCACGTCCCCACGATCGGGATTCGTCACGACGACATCGAGGCGGCTGTCCGTGCCTTGCGGGAACTTCTCGTAGAGCAGCTTGACGCCGGCCACGCCGTCAATCGATGACGGGAAGCCGGTGATGTCGGTGAGTCCCATCCGGAGGTGGAGGAGCGGTGACGCCAGGGCCAGCAGCAGGATGGCGGCGCCGGCGACCATCCGGATCGGCCGACCCATGACGGCACTCACGAGCCTGGCCCAGACGCCGCTTCCTTCCGGACGCGCGGCGCGGCGCTCCAGCGATGCGAGAACGGCCCGTCCCCCGGCGCGGGGCGCGGCGGCTGGGAGTCGCACGAGCAGGCGCGGGATCCAGGTGGCCGGCCGGCCCAGGTTCACCCGATCGCCCAGGATCGAGAGCGTCGCCGGCAGGAACGTGAGGCTGCCGATCACCGACACGAGCACGACCGCGATCGTCCCGATCGCCATCGACGTGAAGAGCGGAATGCCGAGGGTCAGCAGGCCGGCCAGCGAAATCATCACGGCCAATCCGGAGAAGAAGACGGCCCGGCCGGCCGTGCTGCTGGCAACCTCGATGGCGAGGGGCACGGACCGCCCGTGCCGCCGCTCGGTCCGAAACCGGGTGACCATGAACAGCGAGTAGTCGACGGCGACGGCAAGCCCGATGAGGACGATCAACTGCGTCGCATTGGGGCTGACGGCGTCGACCGCCTGGCTGTACAGGCCGATGAACCCGAAGGCCGCCACCAGCGAGGTCACGGCCAGGACGAGCGGGATGATCGACGCCACGATCGCCCCGAACGCCAGGAGGAGGATCAGGAACGTCAGCGGCAGGGTGATCCGGAGCGAGTCGTCCAGGCCGTCCGAGATCAGGTCGTTGATGTCCCGGCTGATGAACGTGTTGCTGATGACGTGGATCGTCGCGTCCGGGAGCGCGGCCCGGGCCGCGTCCACGATCGCCGGGATCGGGACCAGTCGCTGCTCCACCTCCGGACGCTCGCCGGGAACGTTGCCGACGACCTGGACGGTCGTGCCGTCCGCCGAGACGAGGCCGGCCTGCGGCGGCGCGAGGAACGGATCGACGAGCTCATCGAACGTGGGTGCGTCCGTCCCATCGACCGTGGCGTGGGCCGCCCCGAGGTCCGCGACGAGGTCCGCGATCGCCGCCTGGAAGGCCGGGTCGGCGGCCGCGCCTTCGCCCCCGTCGATGATGATCACGAGGCGCTCCGACGGGATGACCGGCGCGCCGGCGCCGAAGACCTCGTAGGCCTCTTCTGATTCGAGCCGCGGTCCGCTCGGGTCGCTGTTTGCGTCCAATGCCCGGATTCCTCCGGCGGCCAGGCTGCCCGCGAACAGGCCGATCGTGGCAACGAACCACAGTGCGAATACCGGCCATCGATGGCGGGCGCTCCACATCGCGGCGCGGACGGTCCACGGCTCGCGCCGGACAGTGGTCTCGTGATCGACGAGCGTGTGCATCGGCCGGTCAGCGGAAGAGCGATGCGTAGGCGTTGATTGCCGGCTGCCCGCCGAGATGGGCATAGAGAACATTCGACGACCGGTCGATCTCGCCCCGACCGATGAGGTCGATGAGCCCGGCCATCGACTTCCCCTCGTAGACCGGGTCCGTGATCATCCCCTCGAGCCGCGCCGCGACGCGCATCGCGTCGAGGGTTGCGGCGTCCGGGATGCCATAGATGCCCGCGTGGTAGCGGTCGTCCAGGAGGATCTCGTCCTCGCGTAGCTCGCGCCCGACGCCGATCGCAGCCGCGGTCTGGCGAGCGATGCGGGCGACCTGGGCCCGGGTTTCGGCCGGCTTGGCCGAGGCATCGATGCCGATCACCCGACGCTCGGGCCCCCGATCAGCGAACCCGGCGATCATTCCGCGGGATGGCGTAGGGCTTCCCGCCGGCAGCCTCGATCTCGGCGAGCGCCTGCTCCCAGCTCTCCTTGAATCCGATCCCGAAGCCCGCCTTCACCAACCGGACGTCGGCGCCCATCAGCCGGCTCAGCAGGATGTTGCCGACGCGGTCATACGTGACGTCCGGCCAGTCCACCCAGCTCTCCTGCACCAGCACGCAACGGAGGCCGGCCACGGCCGCGGCGGCCGCGACCTGGCGCGTGTGGTTCGACTGGACGCCACCGATGGAGACGAGCGTGTCGCAGCCCTGAGCTAGCGCATCCGCGACCAGGTACTCGAGCTTGCGGGTCTTGTTGCCCCCGAACGCGAGCCCCGAGTTGACGTCCTCGCGCTTGGCCCAGACCGCCGCGCCGCCGAGATGCCTGGTCAGGCGGTCCAGCCGATGGACCGGTGACGGGCCGAACAGCAGCGGATACCGGGCGAACGACTCGAGCGACAACGGGAACCTCCGGGCGTCGATGGGCGGGGTCGCGGCGATCGTAGCGTGCGGACGACCCGGTCCGTTCCGGGGAAGATGTATGGTACCCTACGTACGGCATGCGCAAGACGTCCGTATACCTGACCGAGGAAGAGGCCGACGGCCTCCGGAGACTCGCCGTTCGCGAAGGGCGAGCCCAGGCTGAGCTGATTCGCGAAGGCGTTCGCCGGGTCATCGCGGAAATCGAGGCGCGACCGCGGACGTTCCGAAGCCTTGGCGCGGGTCGGGGTGGTCGCAGGCGCCCGGGCGCCTGGACCTCGGACGAGCTTTACGTGAAGGCGTTGGGTAAGGGGTAGTGGCGCTCCTCATCGATGCCGGAGCGTTGTATGCCCAGGCGGATGCGGACGAGCCCGGCCATGCAGCGGTTCGAGCCATCCTGGAGCGCGAGCGTGAACCGCTCGTGACGACGGAGCTGGCCGTCGCCGAAGCGGATTACCTGATCCTGGACCGGCTGGGGCCGGACGTTGAGCTCGCCTTCCTCGAGGACCTGGCGGTGGGCACGTTCATCGTCGAGTGCCTGGATCGAGCCCAGCTCCGAACCGCGTTGGAGATCGTGGCGCGCCATCGGGACCTCCGGCTCGGTCTCGCGAACGCATCGCTCGTCGTGATGGCGGAGCGGTACTCGACGC
>JACVXW010000240.1 GCA_015661135.1 Chloroflexota bacterium | reverse complement strand
CTCGCTGGCGTGACAGCTCGCGGGCATCCCGAGCCCGCGGTTCGGGCGCCGTCTGGCTGCCTCGCTCCACCGGGCCACGGTCGGCGATCTCGCCGGCCACGAATGGGTCGTGGGCGCCGGCCGCCCGATCCGGATCCACGGCCACGCCGAAGCGCCCGGGTGCCGCGCGAGTTGGTCGCCAGGAGCCGGACGCTCCGGGCCGGTAGCCGGAACGGGTACCCCCACGATCCGATCCGGGGAACGTCGCGGACCCGCCCGTCGAGCCTCCACTACCCCCCGATCGGTACGGCGAGTCGCCGCGCCAACCCGGCTCCATCCGCCACGACGAGCCGGAGCCGACCAGACCGGCGAAGCGATCCGTCACGCGCGGGTCGCGCGGCTCTCGCGGCTCTCGCGGTGACGGCTTGGGCCGTGACTGTGACCGGTGGACGCCTTCGTCGTCCCGCCAGCGGAGCTCCGGGGAGACCGCATCACCAAGCAGCAGCGCATCGACCGTCGCGGCGACGTCCCCATGAACGAGCACCCGTTCACGATCCTGGATCTCGATGATGACGTCGAAGGTCGGTGGCGCCTTGCGCTCAAGGACGCTCTTCTGGGTCCGACGGCGGCGTGCCTCCTCGTCCCCGAGGGTCACGCTCTGGATCCCACCGATGAGATCCGAGAGGGTCGGATTGAGCATCAGGTTGTCGAGATTGTTGCCGTGGGCCGTGCCGATGAGCTGAACGCCGCGCTCGGCAATCGTCCGCGCGGCCTGCGCCTCGAGCTCCGTCCCGATCTCGTCGATCACGATGACCTGGGGCATGTGGTTCTCGACCGCCTCGATCATCACCTCGTGCTGCAGGGAGGGCGTCCGGACCTGCATTCGACGCGCCTTGCCGATGGCCGGGTGCGGGATGTCGCCGTCACCCGCGATCTCGTTGGAGGTGTCCACGACGACGACGCGCTTGCCGAAGTCGTCCGCCAGCACCCGGGCGGCCTCGCGCAGCATCGTCGTCTTGCCGATGCCCGGCCGGCCCATGATCAGGATCGACTTTCCGGTCTCCACGAAGTCCGCGATTATGTCGATCGTTCCGTAGACGGCCCGCCCGATCCGGCAGGTCAGCCCCACGATCTTGCCGCCACGGTTCCGGATCGCGCTGATCCGGTGCAGCGTCCGCTCGATCCCGGCTCGGTTGTCGTCCCCGAACAGGCCGATGTGATCGACGACGTGGGCGATGTCCACTTCGGTGATCTCTCGGTCCAGCAGCATGACCTCGGAATCCGGGAAGCGCGCCTCCGGCCGGCGGCCCAGGTCCAGGACGACCTCGATCATCGCCTCGCGGTCCGGCAGGGCATGGATCGCGGCCATGATCTCGGACGGCAGCGAGGCCAGGATCGCGTCGAGGTCGTCGATCGTCTCGCGGCGGTCGCTTCTGCCGTCAGGAGCCACGACTCGCCTCCAGGGTTCGGACGCCGGCCGGGGCGTGGACCGGTTCCGCGACGCGGATGAGGGTCTCCTTCATGAGCAGTGTGACCGTCGAGACCGTAGCGAATCCGGCGTCCTCGAGGCGTCGATCGTTGGGCGACTCGTAGGTTCGCACCGGCGCAAGCACGCCGTGCTCCATTCGGGAGTCCCTGCCCCTGCTGGCCCGGGCCCGGATCTCACCGAGCCCGAAGTCGATGAGCAGGGCGAGGTCCGCCTCCGGCTTGCCCATGATGAGGAGATAGTGCGGCTGGTCCTCGCGGGCGACGCCGAGCTGGACGAACCCATCAAGCCCGAGCCCGTCCTCGGCGTCGAGGACGAAGCCCTCGATGTCGGCGAAGCGGAGGATCGGGGCGAGACTGCTCCGCGGAACGCGCCACTGCGATCCCTGGCGTTCCCAGTCCGGGATCCGGAAGCCCTCCAGGCGGCGAACCGGGACCGGCGTGACCGCCGCGTACAGCTGCATCAGCGCGACGGCATCGCGCGGCGTCGCCATCCGGATGCGCGCCGCGGTCACCCGCTCGCCTGGCCACGGATCGGGGAGCGGCGCGGCCCCATCGCGGTGGAGCACGACTTCGGCGCCGTACCGCGCGAATCCAGCCTGCATGAACAGCTCGACGTTGCCGCCGACATCGGCACAGGCCACGTGGAACCGCGCTGCGCCGCGCTTCTGACCCTCCCTGAGGACCTGCTGGACCAGGCGGAACCGGATGTCGCCGGCACTCGCGCCCGCCAGCCCGGCGATCCCGTCCAGCTCCACGATCGTCCAGTCATCCCGGTGGCCGTCGCGTTCCACGCGTACGAGGCCCGCCACGTGTCGGTCCTCCTCGTACACGAACATGAGGTCGTGCGGCCTGAACGCACCCAGCGGCAGGCGGAAGAGGCTGAAGACGCTGATCCGCGGTCCGCTGACGGGCAGCCCGAGAGAGCGACCGCCGGCTGCGTCGTCCTGCGTCCGGACCCCTCGCCGGGATCGTCGTGCTCGGCGGCCATCGTCGCCACGAGGCGATGGAAGCGGGTCTCGCCGGCGAGCTCCGGATGGAACGCTGTGGCCACGACGTTCCGCTCGCGGACGGCCACGATCCGACCGTCGTCCAGCGTCGCGAGGACGTCCACGCCCGGCCCGGTCCGCTCGATGACCGGTGCCCGAATGAACACGCCGTGGACGGGCTGATCGCCAAGGACCGGGACGCGCAGATCCGTCTCGAAGGAGTCGAGCTGCCGACCGAAGGCGTTGCGCCGGATATCGACGTCGAGCAATGGGAAGACCGGCTCGTCGCCGTCCAGGATCCCGCGCGACAGGAGGATCATCCCGGCGCAGGTGCCGAACACCGGCGCGCCGGAACGAGCCAGTTCGAGGATCGGCTCGCGCAGCCCCCAGCGGTCGATCAGGAGGCGCTGGGCCGTGGACTCCCCGCCCGGCAGGATGAGACCGCTGACCCCCTCGAGATCGGGCGGACGGCGCACGGCAACGCCCTCGACGCCGATGGCGTCGAGTGTGGCGAGATGTTCGGCGAACGCCCCCTGGACGGCGAGGACCCCGATCCTCATCGGTGCCACCCCGCCGTCGCCGGCGCGGTGACGATCACCAACCTCGAACGGCCAGCCGATCCGACTCGGCGAGCTGTTCCATCGCGATGCCGCGCATCGGCGCGCCGAGGCCCTTGCTGACCTCGGCCAGGATCTTGGGGTCGTCGAAGTGCGTGGTCGCCTGGACGATGGCGTTGGCCATCCTGGCCGGATCCTCGCTCTTGAAGATCCCGGAACCCACGAAGACGCCCTCCGCCCCGAGCTGCATCACGAGTGCGGCATCCGCGGGAGTGGAGATCCCGCCGGCCACGAAGTTCACGACCGGCAGCCGGCCAGCCTCGGCGACACCCTTCACGAGCTCGAACGGCGCCTGCAGCTCCTTGGCGGCAACGAACAGCTCGTCCTCGCGTAGCCCCTGGAGACGGCGGATCTCGGCGAGCACGTCGCGCAACTGGCGGACAGCCTCCACGACGTTGCCCGTTCCGGCCTCGCCCTTGGTCCGCATCATCGCGGCGCCCTCGTTGATCCG
>JACVXW010000239.1 GCA_015661135.1 Chloroflexota bacterium | reverse complement strand
TGTCGCCCGGGCCGGTCTCGGTCGTCATATAGGGACCCGAGCCCCCAGGCCCCCTGCGCTTCGCCGGGGGCTCCGCCCCGTCGGCCACCACGTACGGCTTCTCGGCGGGGCCCAGCCCGTTGTAGAGGTTGTCGCGCCAGGTCGGGTCGAGGCTGACGCCGTACGGGGGATCCGTCGCCAGGAGCCGCGGCTCCGCACCGCCGAGGAGCCGGGCGACGTCGTCGGGGCTGGTGGCGTCGCCGCACAGTACGCGGTGGTCGCCGAGGAGCCACAGGTCGCCGGGCATCACGTAGGGGTCGTCGGACGGCTCGGGCACATCGTCGGGGTCGGTGATGCCGGGCTTGCGGGCGCCGCGGTCGCCGAGCAGCCGCAGGAGGCCGGCGTCGTCGACCGTCACCTCGGCCAGGAGCTCGTTGAGCTTCGCCTCGTCGGCGGTCGCCATCGCGCCGATCGGGTCGAGGGTCGCGAGAACGAGCGCCTCCTCGTCGGGCGAGAGGTCGACGTACAGGACGGGCACGGAGGACTCGTTCCGGCTGATCGCCAGCGCCACCCGGGGCGTGACCATCGACGACGAACCCGGTCTGCCGGTTGACCATGACCTGCTGGACCCAGCCGACCGCGTCGAGGGAGCCCGCCAGGGCGGCCTGCTGGTTGCGCGGGTGGAGTCGCCAGTTGCGCGGATTGGCGAGCAACTGACCGGGTGCCTCCTCGCCCGTACCGACGATGCGGTTGCGTCAGGCTGCGCGCTGGCTCGGCAGGGTGGCGCTGCTGGCCGTCCGTCGGCTCATCGCGGCACGTGGGCCAACGTGGGCGCCCACGGGCGAACGTGAGCGCCGCCCGAAAAAGGGGAGAAACCCGGGCGCAGTGCGAGCAGCCGGGCACGGGTACCCGCGGGCGCCACGCCGTCAGAGGTGCTACCCCACCGCCTGCGCTTCAGGTGCTCGTTGCCCGAGCGGCACATGGCCGCCCAGCCGGCGGAGGGGTCGCCGTCCACTAGGTGCGCAGCCACCCAATCGGATCCCGCGTCCAGCACCGCGCCGCACCCGCACGCGCAGGGCGCGGGCAGCATCGCCGCGAGCGTCACGCGCGCCCGCTCGTGCGNNNGGGGCCCCTGCGCTCGCACGCCGCGCACCGCGTCCCGGACGGGACGCGCGCGGGCGGGTGCCCGGTGTCGCAGGTGCGGATCATGAGTGCGGCCGTCCACTGGGGTTGGTCCGGTTGGACTGCAGGGCGTGGATGGTGCAGCGGCTGTCAGGGCGGCTCGAGAGGACACCGCAAGCCGTGCAGAGCTTCACCGCCTGCCCTGCCTGCGTGCCGTGCTCGTGATTGACGCTGGTGACGCTCGAATGCACGCCCGTCGACATCGTGACAAGGGTGAGCGAGGCCGTCGCGGCGGTCTATTCGCCTACGGTGCTACGACTACGGGGCCAACCGTCGCGCTAGCCGCCCGCAGCCACTCGACGGCCCCAGGTCGAAGGACGGGGCAGCTACAGGTTCGCTCTCAGCCAAACGTGCAGTCGACCGTGACCTTGTCTAGGCTGCGCTCGAGGGCGGCGAGCTCCAGATCGTCGAGGCGGGATACGAAATACTCGGCGATGCCGCGGGCATGGACCGACGCCGTCTCCGTCAGCCGGGCCACCCCCGCATCCGTGAGCGCGACCACGACGCCCCGCCCGTCGGGGTTGGCGCCGGCACGACGAACCAGGCCCTCATCGACGAGCCGCGCGACCCGGCGGGTCATGCCCGACCTTGAGATCAGCGCGCGGTTCGCCAGGTCCGTCATGCGCAGCTCGCCGTCGGCGATCGCGAGCTGAGCCAGGACGTCGTAGTCGGCCAGCGCAAGGCCAGTCTGCTGCTCGAGCTCCGTCTCGAGCTGGCGCATCAGGGTCGCGTGGGATAGCAGGAACGATCGCCATGCCCCGATACCCCGCCCGCCGGGCAGTTCGTTGGCCGTCAGGCGCTCCACGAGCCCGGAGAGATTCGTTTCCGTAAGTACTTGCATGTGCAATCACTTCTGGTAAGGTATTTGCGGTTGCAAGTATAGCAACGAAGGAACCAGGAAGGGAACCCCAGCGTGATCACAGAAATCGCCCCCGATCTCGATCGCTCAGTCCTCGGCGAGTACGCGACCCTGGCGGACGACGCGCGCGTGACGCGGACTGCCGCCGCCCTCGAGTCAAACGGAATCACTGTATTCCGGGCGGCTGCCGCCACGGACGCGAGGCGGATCGTTCTCGGTCTCATCCCGAAGGGGGCCGACGTCTTCCACGGGGCATCCCTGTCGCTCGAGGCCTCGGGCATCACTGAGGCGATCGAGCAGTCAGGTCGCTACGAGCCCCTGCGGCCGCGAATCCGGAGCATGGACCGCGACACCGAGGCCGATGAGCTTCGCCGCCTGTCCGCAGCGCCCGACGTGATGCTCGGGAGCGTCCATGCCGTCACCGAGGACGGCTCCCTGCTGACGGCCTCGATGGGTGGCGGCCAGCTCGGGCCGTACGTCAGCGGGGCCGGTCGAGTGATCCTGGTCGTCGGAACACAGAAGATCGTGTCCGACCTGTGGGCGGGGCTGCGGCGGATCTACGACTACGCCCTGCCCCTCGAGGATGCCCGGGCCTTCAAGGCCTACGGCATCCACAGCGCCGTCAACAAGCTGCTGATCATCAACCGGGAGATCACGCCCGGCCGAATCACGGTCGTCTTCGTCGACGAGGGCCTCGGGTTCTGATGGCTCGGTCGCCGCGAACATCTCGTACGGCGGGCGATTCGCGCTGGCTCGCCCTGATCGTCCTATGCGCCGGCATGCTGATGATCGTCCTCGACGCGACCATCGTGAACGTCGCGCTGCCCTCGATCCGAAGCGATCTTGGCTTCACCCAGTCGAGCCTGGCGTGGGTCGTCAATGCCTACCTGATCGCGTTTGGCGGCGTCCTGCTGCTGGCGGGACGACTCGGCGACCTTCTCGGTCGGCGACGGGTCTTTCTCGCCGGTCTCGCGGTTTTCACGGCGGCATCTCTGGTCTGTGGCTTGTCTGTCGGCCAGGAGATGCTAATCGGGGCACGGTTCATCCAGGGCGTCGGTGGCGCGATGACGTCCGCGGTCATCCTCGGCTTGGTCGTGACGATGTTCAACGAGCCGCTCGAGCGGGCACGGGCGATCGGCATCTACAGCTTCGTTGCGGCAGCCGGCGCCTCGATTGGGCTGCTCGCCGGCGGCGTCGTGACCCAGGCGCTCAACTGGCACTGGATCTTTCTCGTCAACATCCCGATCGGGATCGCCACCGCGTTCTTTGCGTTGCGGCTGCTCGAGCCCGACCCGGGGATCGGTCTCCGCAAAGGAGCTGATGTCATCGGCGCGTTGCTGGTGACCGCGGCCCTGTTGCTCGGCGTGTACACGATCATCCGGACGACCGACTTCGGGTGGGGATCGGCCCATACCGTTGGGTTCGGGACGGCGGCGATCGCCCTGCTTATCGCCTTCGTCGTCCGCGAGTCGCGGACCGCAATGTCGTACTGGTCCTGATCTTCGCAAGCCTATTCGGAATGTTCTTCCTGGGCAGCCTCTACTTCCAGCGCGTCCTTGGCTACAACCCACTCGGCATCGGGCTCGCGTTCCTGCCCTTTAGCCTCTCCATCGCCATCCTGTCGTTCGCGTCCGGGCCGCTGATCACCCGCTTCAGCGCGCGCGCCGTGCTCCTGCCCAGCCTCGCGCTGATGGCCATCGGGCTGGCGTTCCTCGCGCGGTTGCCGGTCGAGGCTGACTACGTCGTTGACATCCTGCCCGCGCTCTTCCTGCTTGGCCTGGGCTTCGGCCTCGCGTTTCCCACGCTGATGGCACTCGGGATGTCCGGCGCGACCGAGCACGATTCCGGCCTCGCATCCGGGCTGCTCATGACGACCCAGCAGGTCGGAGGAGCGCTGGGGCTGTCCG
>JACVXW010000238.1 GCA_015661135.1 Chloroflexota bacterium | reverse complement strand
TGGTCGATTGGACAGTAGTTCGGTAGCTCCGTCCTGCGGTCGCAACTTGACGGGCGGCCGAGCCCGACCTCTCCCGCACGAGAAGCTCAGGATCCGGAACGACTCTGGGCCCGGACAGCGCGCACCGCCTCGGAGATGATCGCGGCGACGGTGTCGTCGCCAAGCGTACCGGCGCGTTGACGGGCCCGCTCGATGATGGCGTCGAGCTCCTCGTCAGACAGCGTCTCGAGCGAGCGGTCGATCTCTTCGAGCCCCGCGCGCGTCGTCAGGAGGAGGGGCAGGACTTCGTGCGCCAACTCTTGACGCTCGGCCTCGGACAAGGCCTCGATTTCCGTGACGAGCGATTGGACTTTTCCGCCCATGGCGTCGCACCTCTTCAAGCGGCGTGATCTCACGATAGCACTTGAGGCCAGGCGCACGTCGTATGGCGTTGACCGGCTGCGGTGCCGCGTGGCGGGCCGGATGTCACGACCCGTCACCTTGCCCACAAGCGCCCGGACGCCAGTGCGGCGCCCTGGGCGAGGGCCCGGAACTTGGCCCACATCACCGTCGGGTGCTGGCGCTGGTACAGGGCGCCCTGAGCGAAGCCGCAGTCGGCGCCGGCGATGACGCGCTCCCGGCCGACCACGCTGGCGAAGTTCATGATGCGCTCGGCCACCGTTTCCGGATGCTCGACCACGGCGGTCGTGTGGGCGATCACCCCGGGGATCAGAATCTTTCCCTCGGGCAGCTCGACGTCCTTCCAGATGCGCCATTCGTAGGAGTGACGGGGCGTGGCCGCCTCGACGGAGTACGCCTGCGCCTTCACGCTCAGCATGAGGTCGACGATGTCCTTCAGGGGCAGGTCGCCCTCGTGCGGGCCCTGCCAGCTTCCCCAGCAGAGGTGGTAGCGCACCCGGTCCTCGGGAATGCCGGCCAGCGCGTGATTCAGCGCCTCGATGTTGATCGCCTGCATCTTCCGGTACTCCGCGAGCGTGGGGGTCGGGATGATCATGTCCCAGGTCTCGCCCAGGCCGGGATCGTCGATCTGTAAGATCAAGCCGGCGTCCACGATGGCCCGGTACTCGATCTTCAACGCTTCGGCCAGGGCGAACCGGTACGCCTCTTCCGTGGGGTAATACCGGTTCTGATCGCGGCCGACCATGCCGGGGGCGATGGCCGGCACGAACGCCTCGGTGACACCGGCGGCGTGGAGCCCGGCCTTGAAGCTCTCGAGATCGTGTCTCAGCAGCGCCTCGCCTTTGTAGGCGATCGGCCCGGTGCAGACCGTCGGCGGCGCCGACGGCGGCATCGCGGCGGGCAGGTAGCCTTCGTAGTATTCCCGGAACGCCCGCCATTCCCGCCGCGTGTCGAGTCGCCTCGCCCAGGAGCCGCTGGTGTTGGAGGCCGGCACGGTGGGATCGTCCGGCCGCATCGACGTGAAGCCCGTGAGCCGCTCGTCGGTGTAGGCGATGAAGCTGGTCTTGCTCATCTCGCCGTCGGAGACGACGTCGATGCCGCACTCGACCTGCTTGCGGACGACGTCAGCCACCGCGTCCTTGACCCGCGCGGCCAGTGCTTCCGGGTCAACCGCCTGGCCGCCGAGGCGCGCCCGCAGGAGCTCGCGGATGCTGTCCGGACGGGGGATGCTGCCGACGTGCGTCGTGAGGATGCGGTCCGTGCTCGTCTTCATGCGTTCCCCTCAGTCGGAGGTTTCGGGCGTGCTAGGCTGTCGCCGGTGAAAGACCGGACACGAGGAGCGTGAGCGATCATGCGTGAGAATACCCTCAAGCAGCGGCTCTCTGCCGGCAAGGCGGCCTTCGGGGTCATGTGTACCTTCCCCTCGCCGTCCGTGGTCGAGATGTTGGGCTACCTGGGATTCGATTGGATCCTGCTGGACAACGAGCACGGCTCCATCACGGTGGATACCGCCGAGGCCTGCATCGCCGCCGCCGAGCTGACCGGCATGGCACCCATCGTGCGTCCGGTGGGAAACAAGCCGGAGATCATCGCGCCGTTCCTGGATCGCGGCGCGTGGGGCGTGCAGGTGCCCCACGTCAACACGGCGGAGGAGGCCCGCGCCGCCGTGGACGCGGTCAAGTACGGCCCCGAAGGTCACCGGGGTATCTTCAGCGGAGGCCGTGCGGCCAACTACGGCTTCACGGGTTCCACCGGCGATTACGCCAAAAACGCCAACGCGCAGACCCTCGTGTGCCTGATGCTGGAGGAGGTCGTGGCGATCGAGAACCTGCCGGAGCTCGTCCGGGTGCCCGGCGTGGACGTGTATTTCATCGGCTCCGGCGACCTGTCCCAATCCATGGGCTACACGGGCCAGCAGGCCCATCCGGAGGTGCAGAAGATGATGGAGCGCGGCGTGAAGACGATCACCGGCGCCGGGCGCATCGCCGGGTGCAGCTGCCCCGACAATCTCATTCCCAAGTTCTTGGGCCTCGGTGTCCAGTATTTCCATGGCAGCGTGGGCCGCCTGCTCCAGCAGAGCAGCGTCGCGTACCTGCAGACCATGCGCCAGGCCGCCGCCGACGCGGGGAAGTGACGGAGGGAGCTGGCGATGGGAATCAAGGGCATCGACCACTGGGTCATCGTCGCGGGCGATCTGG
>JACVXW010000237.1 GCA_015661135.1 Chloroflexota bacterium | reverse complement strand
CCCGGCATCCCGACCACCCTCTATGCCCGCGTCCTGTCCGGCTGCTACAAGATCCCCAACGTCTACGCCGAGGTCGTCGGCGTCTACACGAACACCGTGTTCGTGGACGCCTACCGCGGCGCGGGCCGCCCCGAGGCGACCTATGTGATCGAGCGGGCGATGGACCTGTTCGCCGCGGAGATCGGGATGGACCCAGCGGCGATCCGGCGCAAGAACTTCATCCCGCCGGACCAGTTCCCGTACGAGAACCCGTCCGGCCTGGGGACCGCGTCGGGCGGCGCCAAGATCTACATCGATTCCGGAAACTACGAACCGGCCCTCAACAAGGCCCTCGTCATGTCCGGCTACCTCGACGCCGAGGCCGCCAAGGCCGAGGCCGCCAAGCGCGGCAAGTACATGGGCTTCGGGCTCAGCTCGTACCTGGAAGTGTGCGGGGTCGCCCCGTCCAAGTGGATCGGCGCCGTCGGCGAGGGCTGGGGCGCGGCGATGTGGGAATCGGCCAACATCAAGGTCCACCTGACCGGCAAGGTCGTCGTCACGGTAGGGACCCAGCCCCAGGGCCAGGGCCACGAGACCACCTACGCCCAGATCGTGGGCCACGAACTCGGCATCCCGATGGAGGACATCGTCGTCCAGCACTCGGACACCCAGGGAACGCCGTTCGGGTACGGGAGCTACGGCAGCCGGACGTCGTCGGTCGGCAGCACGGCCGCCATCAAGGCGGCCGGCAAGATCCGCGAGAAGGCCCGCCGGTACGCCGCCCACATGCTCGAGGCCTCGGTGGAGGACATCGAGGTGGACGGCGCGGAGTACCGCGTGAAGGGCTCGCCGGACAAGAAGAAGACGTTCCAGGAGATCGCCTTCGCCCTCGATCTCGCCTTCGATGCCCCCGAGGGCATGGAGCCGTATCTCGATGAGACGGCCTACTACGACACCCCGAACTGCACCTGGCCGTTCGGGACGCACGTGGCGGTCGTGGAGATCGACCAGGCCACCGGCGCGGTGGACCTCGTCCGCTATATCGCAGTGGACGATGTCGGCAACAAGATCAACCCGATGATCGTGGACGGTCAGCTGCACGGCGGGATCGTCCAGGGCGTCGGCCAGGCGCTCTGGGAGGGCGCCGTGTATGGCGAGGACGGCCAGCTGCTGTCGGGGTCCATGCTCGACTATGCGGTGCCCCGGGCATCGTGGCTGCCGATGCTCGAACTGGACGAAACGGTGACGCCCTCACCGGTCAACCCGCTCGGCGTGAAGGGGGTCGGCGAGGCCGGCGCCATTGCCAGCACCGCTGCGGTCGCGAACGCCGTCAACGACGCGCTCCGGCCGCTCGGGATCCGTCATCTGGACATGCCGCTCACGCCGCAGACGGTGTGGAAGGCGATGCAGGCCGCGAAGGGAGCCCAGGCATGATCCCCGCCGCGTTCGACTACGTTCGGGCCACTTCGGTGGACGACGCCCTCGCGCGACTCGCCGCGGGCGACGGCTCCGCCAAGGCCATCGCGGGCGGTCAGTCCATCCTCCCGCTCATGAAGCTCCGGCTGGCCCGGCCGGAGACGCTCGTGGACATCGGCCGCCTGGCCGAGCTGAAGGGTGTCCGCCGCCTGTCCGACGGCCTGGTGGCGGTGGGGGCGCTCACCACGTACGACGAGATGCTTCGCGACGAGGTCCTTGGCCACTACGGTCTCCTCGCCGATGCGCTCCCGAACATCGGCGACGTCCAGGTCCGAAACCTGGGCACGATCGGCGGCTCCATCGCCCACGCCGATCCGGCCTCGGACATGCCGGCCATCCTGCTGGCGCTCGATGCCGAGGTCGTCGCCCGCTCCGCCCGAGGCGAGCGGATCATCCCGGCCACCGCGTTCTTCCAGGGCGCGTTCGTGACCTCGCTCGACGCGGACGAGCTCATCACGGAGCTTCGACTTCCGGGCGGCCGGGACGACGTCGGGTCCGCTTACCGGGCCATCGAACAACCGGCCAGCGGGTACTCGATCGCCGGCGTTGCCGCGGTCGTCGGCGCGTGGTCGGTGGATCGGTGGGGCTTCTGCTCGGTCGGCGTGACCGGGGTGGGGGAGCATCCATATCGGGCCTCGGCCGTCGAGGCCGCCGTCCGGGGCGGCGCCTCGTTCGAGGAGGCTGCCGCTCACGCCTGCGACGGGGTCTCCGTGGCGTCCGACATCCATGCCGATCGCGAGTATCGCGCCCACGTCGCGACCGTCCAGGTCCGGCGCGCGCTGGAGGCGGCCGCGGCGCGCCTCGGGTGAGGGTCGCGCGGATCATCCTCGGGACAGTGGCGCCGGCGAGTCTCGCCGGCGCCGTTCTCACCCGCGATATCGAGGTCGCCGGGGAGCGCTGGACCAAGGGCCGCGTCCTGACGGTTGCCGATCTCGTGCGCGTCGAGCGAGCCGTCCCGCAGGTGGAGCGTCGCCCGATCACCGTGTTGATCCCCGAACGCGGCGACGTCCACGAGGATGCCGCCGCACGACGGCTCGCGGCGGCGGTGGCTGGGCCGGGGGTCGCGGCCGGTGAGCCGGCCCAGAGCCGGATCGACCTCCGGGCCACGGTCGCTGGCGTCGTCCGCATCCGGGGAGCGCTCGTCG
>JACVXW010000006.1 GCA_015661135.1 Chloroflexota bacterium | reverse complement strand
GCGGGCCGGTGCGACGCGGGCCGGTGCGACGCGGGCCGGGCGCCGCCGCAGAGTCACGGCGGATGCGCCGCTACACTGCCAGACCATGAGCCAGCGCCGAGGTGCCCAGTTTGCCTAGCCAGGACCCCGCCCGCCGAGCCGTCGTGACGGCCATGGGCGCCGTCACCCCGATCGGCAACGACGCCCAGACCTTCTGGACGAACCTGCTCGCCGGCGTTTCCGGCGGCGGCCCGATCACGTCCTTCGACGCGAGCGCCCACGAGGTCAAGATCGCGGCAGAGGTCAAGGACTTCGACCCCAGCCTCACGATGGACCGCAAGATGGTCCGCCGGATGAGCCGGTTCATCCACCTCGGGGTCGCCGCCGCAACGGAGGCCATCGCGCGCTCGGGGATCGACTTCGCCACCTGGACGCCGGAGCAGCGGGACCGCGTCGGCGTCGTCATCAACACCGGCGGCGGCGGCATCGAACAGATCGTCGAGGCCTCGGACGTGCTCCGGACGAGGGGACCCGGCCAGGTCAGCCCGTTCGCCATCCCGGCGGTCTCCGGCAGCATGGCGGCCGCCCAGGTCTCGATGAAGTACGGCCTCATGGGACCGGTCATGACTCAGGTCGCCGCCTGCGCGTCGGGCGTCATCGCGTTCCAGGACGCGCTCCGGCTGATCGCCAACGGCGAGTGCGACGTCGTGGTGGCCGGCGGGTCGGAGGCGCCGCTGCTACCAATGGCCTTCGCCGCGCTCGGCAACATGGGCGCGCTCTCGAAGCGGAATGACGATCCTGCCGGCGCCTCGCGCCCGTTCGACCGGACGCGAGACGGCTTCCTGTTCGGGGAAGGCGCGGCTGTCCTCGTCATCGAGTCCGCCGAGCACGCAATCGCCCGGGGCGCGCCGATCCTGGCCGAGATCATCGGGGCCGCCCTGACCGCGGACGCCTTCCACATTTCCGCCCCCGAACCAACCGGCCGCGGCGCCGCGATGGCCATGGCCGGCGCGATGCGCCATGCCGGCATCGGACCGACGGACATCGACTATCTCGTCGCCCACGGGACGTCCACGCCGCTCAACGACGTCACCGAGACCAAGGCGATCAAGCGGGCCTTCGGCGAGCGCGCCGCCAGCCTGCCGATCTCGTCGCCCAAGTCGATGGTCGGCCACCTCCTCGGCGCCGCGGGCGCCGTGGCGGGCATCGCCGCCGTAGGCGCGATCCAGGACGGCTGGATCCCGCCGACGATCAACTACCGCGAGCCGGATCCCGAGTGCGACCTGGATTACACGCCGAACGTCAAGCGCAAGCTGCGCGTGGACACGGCGATGATCAACGGCTTCGGCTTCGGCGGCCAGAATGCCGTCGCCATCTTCCGTCGCTTCGAGGCATAGGCGATCCGGCGTCTTGACCCTTCGCCCGCCACGTCTCTACGTGGAAGCGTCGTAGCTGCTTCCGTCGCCGCGCCGTGGGGTCCGCTTCACCTGGCCGCGATGGACAGCGGCGTCGTCGCCGCGGCGATGCTGACCAGCCGCGAGGCCTTCACGGAAGGTCTCGCTGGCCGCTTCGACGCGAGGGTTGCTTGGCTCGATGCGGGCAACGCGCCGGCACGGCCCGGCGCGGACAGTCACGTTCGCGCGGCCGCGGCGGCAATCGCTCTCGCGCTCGAGGGCGACGACGGGTCGATCGTGACGATCACGATCGACCTCGGTGACCGCCCTGCCTGGGACCAGGCCGTGCTCGGCGCCGTTCGGGCCATCCCGCGCGGCGAGGTCCGGAGCTATGGCGAGATCGCCCGCGCGATCGGGCGGCCCGGGGCGGCCCGCGCCGTCGGCGGGGCGGCCGGCCGGAACCCGGTTGCGTTCCTCATTCCGTGCCACAGGGTCGTGGCCGGCGACGGCACCCTCGGCGGGTACGGCGGCGGCTGGTGGGGCGACCATGAGCGACTGCTGGACCTGAAAGCGGATCTGCTCGCCCGCGAGGGCATCACCCTGCCGAGGAGCCGCTCGCGGGGCACGGGCGGGCGATAGACTCCGCCGGATGGCTCAAGCGACTGCCGCGTCCAGATCGATGTTCGCCATCTTCCGCAAGCGCGACTTCTCGCTCATGTGGTCCGCCCAGCTCATCTCGACGATCGGCTCGGCGCTGACGGATCTCGCCGCCGCGATCCTCATCTTCCGGTACACCGGGTCCGCCTTCGCGGTCGGCGCGGCACTCATGGTCACGGCGGCCCCGACGCTCCTCGTCGGGCTGTTCGCCGGCGTCGTCGTCGATCGCTTCGATCGGAAGCGGATCATGCTCGTTTCCAACCTCCTCTGCGCCGCGATCATCGTAGCGATCCCCTACAGCGTCGAAGCCTTCGGCGTGTTTGCGCTGTACCCCCTCCTGTTCCTCTCCGCCACCGTCCGCCAGTTCTTCGACCCGGCCTGGGAGAGCGTCATCCCGGAGATCGCCAGCGACGAGGAGCTCGCGGCGGCGAACTCGTTCATCTCCATCGCCTCGTTCGGGTCCACGGCGGTGGGATTCGCCCTCGCCGGCTTCCTCGCAACCGTGGACATCTTCCTGCCCTTCTACATCGATGCCCTGACCTTCGCCATCGCGTTCGCGTTGATCCTCGGCCTCCGGATCCAGAAGCTGGTGATGACCGAGACCACCACCGTCGACGTCATCGTCGACAACCTCGTATCCGGCATCCGGTTCCTGTGGGCCACACCGCTCCTGCGTTCCTCGCTCATCGTGAGCATCCCGGTCCTGTTCTCATTCGGCCTGTGGAACGTCCTGCTGCTACCGATGGCGATCAAGGTCCTCGGGGCGACCGAGTTCGAGTACGGGCTCCAGGAAGGCCTGACCTCCGTCGGCTTCGTCGCCAGCAGCTTTCTGATGGCCAAGTACGCCGACCGGCTCCGCGAGGGTCAGTGGATGGTCGTCGCGACCTTCGGCATGGGCGTCTTCGGGGTCCTCTACGGCCTTGCCACGAACATCTGGTTCGCCATTGCCATGGTCGTCGCCTCGGGCTTCCTGAATTCGCCGCTCAGCATCGCCCGCCGCCTCATCCTCCAGAAGAACACTCCCCGGGAGATGCGCGGCCGGGTCTTCTCGGCCTTCGCGGTGTCCCGTGACGTGGTGTTCCTCGCCGGGATGGCCGCTGCCGGATTGGCCGACATCATCGACGTCCGGCTGCTCGTGATCATCGCCTCGGTGATCCTGCTCGTCGCCGGCGTGATCACCCAGTTCATGCCCGGCCTCGGGACGCCGGCGGCCGAGTGGCGGCGCGCCGCGCACCTCCTGCGGACGGCGGCGACTGCCCCGCTCGCGGCCGCCGGCCGGGCCGCCTCCGACGCCGACCTCGAGCGCCTGATCGGGCTCATCCCGGAGCTGTCCGGGCTTGATATCGGGCGTCGGGCGGACTTCCTCGTGGGTGCCACGGTTCGGCGCGCCGAATCCGGCTCCGCGATCGTCAGGGTCGGCGACGCGGGCGACGCGGCGTTCTTCGTGCTCGAGGGCCGGGCGGTCGCGGGCGTACCGACCGAGGACGGCGGTACGCGCTCGCTGTCGGCGATGGGTGCCGGCGACTTCTTCGGCGAGATCGCGGCGATCACCGGCAGCCCCCGGACGGCCAACGTGGTCGCCGATGAGGCGACGGAATTCGTGGAGGTGCCGGCCGCGACCCTCAAGGGCCTGCTGGACGTCCCGGCGATGAACTCGCTCATCAACTCCAAGCTCCGCGAGCGGCTGACGCGGACCGCGAACGCGGACCTCATCCGCCTGGCCGGCCGCGACCAGCGTGACATGAAGGACCTTCGGCGCCGGCGGCCGCACTCCCGGGCCGGCACGAAGCCCGCCCCGGAGTCCACCGGACCGGACTGAGGGCGACCGGGTCCGCCGAAATGCGGGCCGATCGCGGCGCCTGTGCGCCACGGCTCGATAGACTCGTGCCATGCAGGTGACCGTCTGCCCGAGCTGCGGTGAGGAGAACCCGTCTCGCTTCCGCCTGTGCGGCTTCTGTGGCGCGTCCCTCGTGGCCGAACTCCCGGCGCAGGAGCTGCGCAAGGTCGTGACAATCGTCTTCTCCGACCTGAAGGGCTCCACTACCCTCGGCGAGACCCTGGACCCGGAGGCCGTCCGCGAGGTGGAGGCACGCTACTTCGAGGCGATGCGGGCCCCGCTGCTCGAGCACGGCGGCACGCTCGAGAAGTACATCGGTGACGCGATCATGGCCGTCTTCGGCTTCCCGAAGGTCCGTGAGGACGATGCCCTTCGGGCCGTGCGCGCCGCCCACGGCATGCAACGCGCGCTGACGATCCTCAACGTGGAGCTGGAGCGGGAATACGGCGTCACCCTCGCCAACCGCACCGGCGTCAATACCGGACCCGTCGTGGCCAATTCGGACCCAAACGCCAACCAGCAGATCGTCACCGGCGACACCGTCAACGTAGCCGCCCGCCTCGAGCAGGCCGCTCCGGCCATGGAGGTGCTGATCGGCGAACTCACCTACCAGCTCGTGCGAAACCAGGTTTCGATCGAGGCCATCGAGCCGCTCGAGCTGAAGGGCAAGGCGGAGCGCGTACCGGCGTACCGGCTCCTGGATGTCCGGGCTGCGGCGGCACGGGCCGAGGAAGCGGAGGCGCGGGGGACACCGACGCCGTTCGTCGGGCGGGCAGCGGAGCTGGCCCGCCTTGCGGAGGCCTTCGAGGAGGTCGATGACTTCCGGGTCTGCGGGCTCCGGATCGTGGTGGGTGACGCCGGTGTCGGGAAGTCGCGGCTGTCGCGGGAGTTCCGGCAACGGCTGGCCGGTCGAGCCCGGATCCTGCGCGGCCGATGTCTCCCGTATGGCAACGGCATCACCTTCTGGCCGATCGTGGAGATCGTCCGCGAGGCCGCCGGCATCGAGCCCGACGACTCGCCCGCCGACGCCGTCGCGAAGATAGACGCGCTGCTTGCCGATGGATCCGCCGAGGCGCCCGGCGGCACTGATCGCCGGGCCGTGGTTGAGCGCGTGGCGGCTGCCGTGGGCCTGTCCACGACGAGATTCCCGGTCGCCGAGCTGTTCTGGGGCATTCGCAAACTGCTCGAGCACCTCGCCCGGACGCAGCCCCTGGTCCTTGGGATCGACGACCTGCACTCGGCCGAACCCACGTTCCTCGAGTTGCTCGACCATCTGGTCGAGACCGTCCGCAGCGCCGCGATCCTCATCGTGGCGTCGGCCCGCCTCGAGCTCCAGGAGGCTCACCCGGCCTGGTGGGATGCGCAGGCCGCGCATCGCATCCTCGTCCGTCCGCTTGGGGAAGCGGAGAGCAACCAGCTCATCGGCTCCCTGCTCGACGGCGGGGAACTGGACCAGGGCGTCTCGGGGCGCATCGTGATCGCGGCCGAAGGAAACCCGCTCTTCGTCGAGCAGGTCGTCTCGATGCTGATTGACGCGGGGACGCTGACCCGCGACGGCGATCGCTGGGTCTCCAGCGAGAGCGCGGCCGAGCTGGCGGTTCCTCCATCCATCAGCGCGCTGCTGGCGTCGCGCCTCGATCACCTCGGGCGCGAGGAGCGAGCCGTCATCGAGCCGGCGTCGGTGATCGGGCTCGTGTTTCCGATGCCGGCCATCTCCGAGCTCGTACCGGAGCCGGTGCGCGCCGCCGTGAGCGGCCACCTCATGACCCTGGCCCGCAAGCGGTTCGTCCGACCCGACGCCTCAGACGACGACGGCGCCTACCGGTTCGTGAACCTGCTGGTCCGGGACACGGCCTATGGAACCCTGCTCAAGCGGTCGCGGGCCACGCTCCACGAACGGTTCGTGGAGTGGGCGGAGCGGGTGAACCGCGAGCGCGGTCGGGAGCAGGAGTTCGAGGAGATTCTGGGCTACCACCTCGAGCAGGCATACCGCGGCGCCTGGACGACGAGGGCCGGGAGGTCGGCCGGCGCGGCGCGATCAAGCTGTCCTCGGCCGGCCGCCGGGCATTTGCGCGCGGCGACACGCCTGCCGCCTGCACGCTCCTGCGGCGAGCCGTATCGCTCCTCGACGAGGCCGACCCGATGGCGGTCGAGCTCCTGCCCGACCTCGCCGAGGCGCTGACCGAGAACGGATCGTTCGACGAGGCCCGCGCCGTGATCGTCAAGTCGGCGGCCCTTGCCGCGGAGCTTGGCGACCAGCGCGCCACGGCCCGCGCCAGCCTCGCCCGCGTCGCGCTCGGCCTGTACACGGCCGAAGCCGTCGATACGGACGGCGGCCTGCAGACGGCGCACGCGGCGATCGACCTGTTGGGCGCGCTGGGGGCGTCGGCCGACGTAGCCCGGGCGTGGCGACTGGTCATGTTCATCTACGGCACGAGCGGGCGATACGACCTCGCCGCGGATGCCGCGACCCAGGTCGCTGACCACGCCCGCCGTGCGGGAGACCTGCGCCTGGTTGGGCTGGGGGCGATGGGGTACGCCGCCACCGCCTTGCACGGCCCGACCCCGGTCCAGGACGCGATCGCCCGCTGCGAGGAGCTCGTGACCGAGGTCCAGGGTGACCGGAAGGCCGAGGCGATCATCACCGGCGTGCTCGCCGTCCTGCACGCGATGACTGGCGAATTCGAACACGCCCGAGGCCTGTATCGGCGCGGCCGCGAGATGCTGACCGACCTGGGGCCCAGCGTTACCGCAGCCTCGACCTCGGTCGAGTGGTCGCGGGTCGAGCTCCTGGCAGGGGACCCGGCCGCCGCGGAAGCGGGACTTCGGGCCGACTACGTCGCCCTGGACGCGCTGGGCGAGCGCTACTTCCGCTCGACGGTCGCGTCGCTCCTGGGGCAGGCGCTCTGTGAGCAGGGGCGGGATGAGGACGCCGATCGCTTCACCGCCCTGGCGGCCGAGCTTGCAGACGCCGATGACACCTACGTGCAGGCCGCCTGGCGGTCCGTGAGGGCCCGGCTCCAGGCACGGTCCGGCGACGTCGAGGCGGCGCTCGTCACGGCACGCGAGGCCGTCGCGATCGCCGGCGGAACCCTCGACATCGACCAGCACGCCGACACGCTCGTGGATCTTGCCGAGGTCCTCCGGCTGGCCGGCGACGCGGAATCGTCAGGGCCCCCCTTGCGGGAGGCCCTGGAGCTCTACGAACGGAAGGGCGATGAGGTCTCGGCGGAGCGGGTCAGGATCCTGCTCGATGCCGTAGCGGTCCCCTAGGCCGGTCAGCCCAGCCCGCGCATGACCCCGTTGGTCGGGGTCCGGATGATGGCGATGAGCCGAAGGCCGTCGGCGCTGTAGCCGAACGACTCCAGACAGTTCACCTGGGTCGCATTCTTGCAGGCATTGCGCTTCGTGTTCTCGATCACGAGCGTGCTGCCGTCGTCGAGCAGGTGGACGACGCCGGACTGCCGCGGGTTGAAGCCGTTCGGCAAGCCCGACACGGCCCAGGAGATCGTCCAGACGAGGATCCCGAGGTTCGCGCCGCCGTTGACGCTGGCCCGGGAACCCTGGCCGAAGCAGGACTTCCCGGCCGCGCAGGCGGACGACGACTCCTCGCCGACGAAAGCGAGCGCGCCGCCAGCCTGGCCGGGGATGTTCAGGGCCGTCGTCTGCGGGTCATCCGTGCAGGTCGAGAAGTCCGTCCCGAGCCTGGCCGCCTGGCCGGGCGGCACGAACGTCGCGACGGCGTCGCAGGTCGTCGCACCGACGGTGACGGCCGCGGCGGCATGGAACGTGTCCTCGTTCGAGCCATTGTCGTTCACCTGCTCGGCGAACTTCACAGCGATGTCGATCGTCGCCGCGCCGGCAGTCGCGAAGCGGACGAGGAAGGAGACCGAGCGGTTCTGGCCGCGGCGCAGGCTGCCGAACTCGCAGGCTGCCGAGGACCCGTCGGCGGCCACGGTGCAGAAGGCCGCGTCTGGTCCGTAGACGGTGGCGAGCAGGGAGGCGCCGGCCGGCAACGCGGCCGCCGGGGCCGTCCCGACGAGAAGTCTCGACTGCGAGAGGTTCTGCTTGCCGACGTTGGTGACGCCGGCGTCCAGCCGCGATATCCCGCCGGCGGTCACCGGCGAGGTCAGCACGGCCGTCACCTCGACCGAGCGGCTGGAGCCTCCGGGAGGTGCAGCGCTGACGAGCGCAGGAGCGATCAGCAGGGCGGAGAAGAGCGCGCTTGCTACGGCGTAGCCAAGTTGAACCTCCTGGCGGGCCGGGTCGACCGGACTCGTACTTGATCGGCACCGGGACGACGGCTCATGCGCGTCGACCTCCTCCGGGCTGTCTGGCTCAGCATACCGCCCGGTCGGCGCTCGCGGTCAAGCCGCTCGGAGCGCACAACGGCAGTCGGCGGTGCACCGGCGCAACAGTCCTGGTGCAAACTCGCGCCGGCGGGTCAGGCGCGGGGCACCGGACGCATCGGGAAGACGCCGACAACGATCGGCGAGATCGGGTCCAGGGACAGCTCGTAGCCGATGTCGCCGGATCGGAAAAGATCGCCCAGCAGGCGCCCCTCGCGGTTCGGCAGGCCGACGAAGACTCGAGCGCCGGCATCCAGGTAGACCACGGTCACGTCGTCGTCGCCCCCGTTCAGGGCGAAGCGTCGCCGGAGTTCATGCATCGGGACGTAGGTCCGGCTCTTGATGAACCGGCGGAGTTGCGGGGCCGTGCAGCTGGTTCGATCCAGCTCGGCGGCGGTCACCGGCGGACGCGGGGCGCCGCCTGGGGATCCGACCTCGGCCCGCGGTGCGACCTCGACCGGGGCGACATCGGCCGGCGGTTCGACCTCGGCCGGCGGTTCGACCTCGGCCAGCGGTTCGACCTCGGCCGGCGGCGCGACCTCGACCGTGGGCGGGGCCTCGACCACTGGCGGGGCCTCGAGGATGGTCGCAGCGCCCACCGCGGCCGGGACGGCGACTTCGAGGTTGGCCGCAACATCGACACCCCTGGCGCCAGGCGGGCTATCCGCCGGCACGGCGCGCTCTATGGGCGCCGCGGACCTGGGCGGTCGCCCGTCCGACGGGCGCACATCGCCGTGCGCCGGCTTGGCGTGGCGGCGCGCGGGATGGTGCGATCGACGGCTCATCGGCCGGGAGCTGCGGCGCCGGGGCGCCGCTGAAGGGTCTGGTGCATCGGGGCTCGATCCGAGGTTTCGCCGGGCGGACTTGCCCGGTCGGCCGATGATAGCGGACCGTCCGCGGAACAGTCCGCAGGCTACCCGGCGACGACCCGCAGATCGCGGCTCGACTGGTTGAGGACGTCCGGGCCGTGCGGCCCGCAGACGACGATGTCCTCGATCCTCGCGCCGTATCGACCCGCGAGGTAGATGCCCGGCTCCACGCTGAAGGCCATGCCTGTGCGCAGCGCCTCGGCGTTGCCGGCGACCATGTACGGGTCCTCGTGCGTCTCGAGGCCGATCCCGTGCCCCACCCGATGGAAGAAGTCCGGCCCGTGCCCGCCGGCCGCGATGATGTCGCGGGCCACCGCGTCGATCCGCTCGCAGGGAACACCCGGCGCCACGGCCGCCGTCGCCGCCGCCTGGGCGGCCTGGAGCAGGTCGAAGAGCCGGCGGTACTCAGGCGTGGGGCCTTGTGCGGGATCCCCGCCGGTGACCCACAGGACGCGCGTCGTGTCCGAGCAGTAGCCGTCCAACGAGCCGCCGATGTCGAGGACGATCGGCTCGCCGGCCCGAATCACCCGCTCGCCGGCATCGTGGTGCGGCGACGCGGAGTTGGGGCCAGACGCGACGATCGCAAATTCGGCGATCTCGTGGCCCTCGTCGAGGAGGCGCTCCCGGACCTCACGGCTGACCTCGACCTCGGTTCGCCCGACGAGCGGTCCGGCCACGATCTGCTCGACGACCCGATCCGCGGCATGAGCTGCGGTCCGGAGGAGCGCGATCTCGTCGGCGTCCTTGATCATCCGGATCTCCCGGAGCAGCTCGCTGGCGAGGCCGACGTGCGCGCCGGGAAGTGCTCGCTGGAGACCCAGGACGTGCATCGCCCAGAGGCGGTCGCTGATCAGGACGCGGCCGCCGGCACTCGCCTCGGGACGCAGCAGCCGCGCGACGAGCGCGTGGGCGTCGTCCGTCTCGTCCCACGGCGCGACCTCGGCCAGGCCGGCTCGGATCGCCGGCGAGATCGCCGCGGCCATCGCTTCCAGGCGGGGCGCGACGAGGGTCGGGCGTCCTGCGGCGGGCAGGACGAGCATCGTCAACCGCTCGAGGGGCATCGCCGCGTAGCCGGTGAGGTAGCGCAGGTCCGCCCCCACGCCGATCAGCAGTGCCGCAACGCCGCGGGGCCCGAGCAGCGACCGGGCGCGTGCGAGGCGCTCGCCGAATCGCGCATCGGGTACGGACGGGCGCCCCGGCGCCCCCGGCGCGATCGCGGTCACGGGCGGATCAGCCGAGCCGCGTCGCGATGTGGCGGAAGACGTCTCGTGCCGAGACCACGGCGATCGGCCGGCCGCCGTCCACGATCGGCACGTGCCGGAACCCGCCGACGGCCATCTTGTGGATCGCGACCGCGATCGGATCATCGTGACGCAGCACCACGGGGTCGCGCGTCATCAGCTCGGAGATCGGCCGGTGCTCGGGCCCGTGTCCGGCGAGCTTGATGAGGGCGTCGCGGTCCGTGAAGATGCCGACCAGGCGCCCGCCATCGGTCACGAGCAGGCAGTCGATGCCGTCGCGGTGCATCCGCTCGATGGCCTCGGCGACATCGACATCCGCGTCCACGACTTCCGGCTCGGGCGCACCGAGCTCGTCCAGGTGAGCGCCGAGGAGGCGGCCCTGGAACCCGGTCGCGGCCTCGGGCGTGTCGGCCTCGCGGAGGTCAGCGCCGCAGTTGTCGCACAGGTCGTCGCCGGCGAAGTTGTCGAACTGGCAGACGGGGCAGATCATCTCGGCTCCCCTACTCGACCGTCCAGGTCTCGCCGCCATCCAGCAGTCGGCGAAGGTTGCCCGTGCCGCGACTCGCGATGGCCTGCTCGATCTGCTCGCTGATCAGCCGGTCGTGTGTCGGCCGATGGATCCTCCGGATCACGCCGACCGGGACCGGGAACTCGGGCCAGTAGATGTGGGCGAGCATGAAGGCGATGAGCGGGTCCGTCTCGTCGTGGACCAGGAGGTTCGCCTCCGTGATGCCGTTCTCGCCGATCGTGACGATCTCCGGCTGGTGGCCGTTGAGCCGGATCCCCTTGTCGCGGTCCTTGCCGAAGATCATCGGCTTGCCGTGGGTCAGGGCGAGCATCCGATCGTCGCGAACCTCGCGGTCGGTGAAGTCGCGGAAGGCACCGTCGTTGAAGATGTTGCAGTTCTGGAGGACCTCGACGAACGTGGACCCGTGATGCTTGCCGGCCGCCTCGAGCGTGCCCTGGAGGTGCTCGGTGTGGGTGTCCACCGAGCGGGCGATGAAGCTGGCCTCGGCTGCGAGCGCGATCGCGAGCGGGCTGACTGGGTAGTCGATGGTGCCGTATGGCGACGATTTGGTGACCTTGCCGAACTCCGATGTCGGGCTGGCCTGGCCCTTGGTGAGGCCGTAGATCCGGTTGTTGAACATGATGATCCGGATGTCCACGTTGCGGCGCAGCGAGTGGACCAGATGGTTGCCCCCGATCGATAGGGCGTCGCCGTCGCCGGTGATCACCCAGACCATGAGGTCCGGCCGGGCGGCCTTGAGGCCGGTGGCGATGGCCGGCGCGCGGCCGTGGATCGTGTGGAAGCCGTACGTGTTCATGTAGTACGGCAGGCGTCCGGAGCAGCCGATGCCGGAGATGAAGACGATGTTCTCCTTCGGATACCCGAAGTCCGGCATCACTTTCTGGGTCTGGGCGAGGATCGAGTAGTCGCCGCAGCCGGGGCACCAGCGGACCTCCTGGTCGGACACGAAGTCCTTCCGGGTGAGGACCGGCAGGTCGAGCGGCGAGGCGTTCGTGGTTTCGGTCACGTGGCGGCCACCTTGAGCTCGGCCAGGAGACGGTTGGCCTCGGCTTCGATCTCCACGATCCGGAAGGGCTTCCCGCGAACGCGGTTGTAGCCGACGGCATCGATCAGGTAGCGCGAGCGGACCAGCATGAGGAGCTGGCCGAGGTTCAGCTCCGGGATCAGGACGCGCCTGAACGACCGGAGCACCGACTCCGTGTTCGCGGGGAAAGGGTTGAGATGCCGGAGGTGGGCGTGGGAGACGGTCTCGCCGCGCGCGCGGAGCCGCTCCACCGCGCTCCGGATCGCGCCATAGGTGGAGCCCCAGCCGAGGATGAGCAGGTCGCCCTCCGGGGCGCCGTGAACCTCGAGCGGCGGGATGTCCGCGGCGATCCCGGCGACCTTGGCCTGGCGCAGCATCTGCATGGTGTGGTGGTTGTCCGGGTCGTAGCTGACGTTGCCGAGGACGTCCGCCTTCTCGAGGCCGCCGATCCGGTGCTCCAGCCCGGGTGTGCCCGGCACGGCCCACGGCCGGGCGAGGGTCTCAGGGTCCCGCAGGTAGGGGTAGAAACCCGCCTTCTCGGTCCGGTTCGGGACGGCGATGCTTTGGAGGGTGTCCGGATCCGGGATGGGCCACGGCTCCGCGCCGGTCGCGAGGAAGGCGTCGCTCAGGAACGCGACCGGCGTCATGTACTTGAGCGCGAGCCGCCAGGCCTCGATCGCGTACTGGAAGCACTCGCCGGGGGTGGCCGGCGCGACGATCGGGATCGGCGAATCCGAGTTGCGCCCGAACATCACCTGGAGCAGGTCCGCCTGCTCGGTCTTGGTGGGCATCCCGGTGGACGGGCCTGCCCGCTGGACGTCGATCAGGACGAGTGGCAGCTCCACCATGACCGCCAGGCCCAGGGCCTCGCTCTTGAGCGCGACGCCGGGACCGGAGGTACCGGTCATGCCGAGCGCGCCGCCGTAGCTCGCCCCGATGGCCGCCCCGATCGCCGCGATCTCGTCCTCCGCCTGGAAGGTCTTGACCCCGAAGTTCTTGTAGCCGGCCAGCTGGTGGAGGATGTCCGAGGCCGGCGTGATCGGGTACGAACCGTAGAACAGCGGCCGCTCGGCCAGCTGGGAAGCCGCCACGAACCCGAGGGCGGCCGCCTCGTTGCCGGTGATGTTCCGGTAGCGGCCGGGCTTGAGGTGGGCGGGCGGGACGATGTAGCGCTCGTGGAAGATCTCGGTGGTCTCGCCGAAGTTGTAGCCCGCCTTGAGAGCCCGCTTGTTGCCCTCGGCGATGACCGGGCGCTTGGAGAACTTCTCGTCGATCCAGGCGAGGGTGGCGTCCATGCTTCGCTCGTAGAGCCAGAACATCAGCCCGAGGGCGAAGAAGTTCTTCGTCAGGTCCATCTGCTTGTTCGTGAGCTCAAGGCCCTGGAGCGCGCGCACGTTCAGGGTCGAGACCGGGATCGAGAAGAGGTTGTACTTGCTGAGCGACCCGTCGATCAGCGGGTTCGCCGTGTAGCCAACCTTGCCCAGGTTGGCCGGCGTGAAGGCGTCCTCGTTCACGACGAGGGCGCCGCCGGAGGGCAGATCGGCGATGTTCGCCTTGAGCGCAGCCGGGTTCATCGCCACGAGGACGTCCGGTTCGTCGCCCGGGGTGTGAATCTCGGTGGACGAGAAGCTCAACTGGAAGCCAGAAACACCGGGAAGGGAGCCGGCCGGTGCCCGGATCTCGGCGGGGAAGTCCGGGTAGGTGCTGATGTCGTTGCCGAAGACTGCGGCGGTCCGTGTGAACTGGGTGCCGGTGAGCTGCATGCCGTCGCCGGAATCGCCGGCGAACCGGATCGTGACCCGCTCGAGCTGGCGTTCGGTCGTCTTGCGCTCCTCGACGGCCGTCATGCGCCCTCCGACTCACGCATCCGTTGATGCGGGCGGGGCGGCAGGTTGAGCAGCTCCTCCGGGAACGCCTCGGCGAGGTACTTGAGCACGTCAACTGGCCGAATGACGCCAAGCAGCCGGCCCCGATCGTCTACGAGCGGGACGTTCCGGTAGCGCCCGGTCTGCATCAGGTCGATGACGTGGCGCACGGGCTGGTCCAGCTTCAGCGTCCAGGGATGCTCTTTCATGAGCGACTCGACGGGGAGCGTCAGGTCCACGTCCCGGCCCACGAGCTGGGCGAAGATGTCGCGCTCCGTGAGGACGCCGCGGAGCGTGCCGTCCGCGTCCGTCACGAACACGGAATCGCCGGTCCCGCCCGCCTGGATGCGGGCGATGCAATCCTTGAGACTGGTGCCGGGCCGGACCGTGATGGGATCGCGGCGGGCGAGCACCTTGATGTGCTCATCGGCGACGGAAGGAACGCGAGCCGCGACGGCCCGCTCGGTGATATCTGTCACGAGTCAGAAGTGTAGAGCGTTCCGCCGCGAACGCCGATCCTAGCGGGCGGGCGCGGCGGCGGCTCGGGCAGCGTCCAATGCCGCTCGCGCTCCCTCCGCGATGAACGAGCCCTCGGAGCCCACGCCCAGGAACCGGAAACCGCGGGCGAGGTGCGGCCCGAACGCGGCGGCGTCGTACAGCAGGATCCCGGCCGCCTTGCCATGACGCCGGCACGCGGCAACCACGCTGTCGAGGGCGGCCAGATACGTCCCATCGGCGAACTGGCCCGGCACGCCGAGGGAGTGGGAGAGGTCCGCCGGACCGACGAACAGGACGTCGACCCCGTCCGTGGCGGCGATCGCGTCCGCCTCGCGGACGGCGCTGGGCGACTCGATCTGGATGATCCCGGCGATCTCGCGGTTGAGGGTCTGGACCTCGCCGTGGCCGACCGTCCCGAGTCGCGCCCCGCGCGTCCGAAGGGCAACGCCCCGGACCCCGTCCGGCGGGTAGCGCAGGAACGTGACCGCCTCGGCGGCCTGGGCTGCCGTGTCGAGACGGGGGACCATGATCCCGGCGGCCCCCATGTCCAGCGCCCGCCCGATTCGCAGTCGTTCGCCGGATTGCGGCCGCACGAAGACGGCCGCGCCGCTGACCTCGGCGGCGAGGAGCACGGGCAGCAGCTCCGCTTCGGTCCCGGCCCCGTGCTCAAGGTCCGCGATGAGCCAGTCGTAACCGGCGCGGCCGGTGATCTCGGTGGCCAGTGGCGACGCCATGTCCGTCCAGGCACCGATGAGCGTCTCGCCGCCGAGGATGCGGCTGCGGATCGTGCTGCGCGGCGAGTCGGTCATGTGCCAATGATGCGCGATCAGGCAGAAGATCGAACCGATCGGACGCACCGTCCACTCATCTACGGTAGGCGTCCACGTCGAACGCAACGGATGAGGAGTCGAGGGTGCAGCTTGCCCTCGTCGAGCGAGCGAGAGCCGGAGACGAAGAGGCGTTCGCCAGCCTGGCACGTGCGGCTGGTGATCAGCTCCTGTCGATCGCGTACCGGATCCTGCGCGACCTCGGGCTGGCGGAGGATGCCGTCCAGCAAACACTCGTGATCGCCTGGCGAGAGCTGCCGCGTCTCCGCGACATCGAGCGCTTCGATGCGTGGATCCACCGGATCCTGGTGCATGCCTGCTACGCGGAGGCCAGACGTGGTCGCCGCTGGGCGGCAAACGTCCGCGCCCTGCCGATCGACGGACCGGCGGCGGCGGACGACTTCATCACGGTCGCTCAACGCGATCAGCTCGACCGAGGATTCCGGCGCCTGCCGCCGGAGCAGCGGGCCGTATTCGTCTTCCATCACTACCCGGCGGGGCATTCGCCTGCGGATCGCGTGAACGAATGGGCGACGGCGCACCCTCATCATGGGTAGACGTGGTCAGTGTGATCACGGTACTGGCCGGAGACCCATGGATCGAGACCTCGTCGAGCGGGCTCGCTCGGGCGACCAGGAGGCGTTCGCGGATCTGGTGCACCAGGTCAGCAGCACGCTCTTCGGCGTCGCCCGGCGGATCCTGCGCGATTCCGGTCTCGCCGAGGACGTCCTGCAGAACGCCCTCGTCACGATCTGGCGGAAGCTTCCGCACCTGCGGGACAGCGACCGCTTCGAGGCCTGGGCCTTCCGGATCCTCATTCACGCCTGTTATGCCGACGCCGCCAGCAATCGCCGATGGGCGTCGGTCGTTCGCATCCTTCCTGTCGACCGCGCAGATGCGGCCGACGACTTCGGAGCCATCGACGATCACGACGAGCTAGAGCGCGCATTCCGCACTCTCCGGCTCGACCAGCGGGCAGTGTTCGTCCTGCATCACCACGCGGGCCTGCCCCTCGTGGCGGTGGCCGAGACGCTCGGCATCCCGGACGGGACCGCTCGCTCCCGATTGCACTACGCAACCCGGGCCTTGCGCGCCGCACTTGAAGCGAATCGCGACGTGGCCAATGCGCGAGAGGAGCGACTGGCATGAACGACCGACTGTTCGAGCGTGCCGTTCGCGACTGGCTGGAGGCCGGCTCCGACCGGGTCCCGCCGGCGGCGATCGACGCCGTCCTCCTCGCCACCAGGACGACCCCACAGGAGCGGGACCTCCGGGTCCCGCGGAGGTTCAAATCAATGACCATGCCCATGCGAATGGCGGCCGGGATCGCGATCGTCGCGGTGGCCGGCCTGGCGACCTTGACATTCCTCGATCGCAGCCCCGCCCCGGGCGGTTCGCCGACGCACGTCCCGACCACGAGTCCGACAACAGGACCAGCCGCGACTGCGACAGCAACGGACGACCTCTTCGGCACCGCCGGGTGGACGCCCTTTGTATCGGAACGCTACGGGTACACGATCTCCTACCCCAAGGGCGTCACTCCCATTCCAGCGTCCACCGACTTCTCGTTCTTCCCACAGGACAAGTTCGGGTACTTCCCGACCGCCGCGGCAGACAGGCTCCGGTTCCTGACGAGCCGAACCTACGTGATGGGCTTCGCCGCCGAGGTCCCCAGTGGTACCTCTGCGGAGGCCTGGATCGATGCGTTCGTGACACCGAGCGGGACAACGCCCACCTGCGTTCCAGTCGCCGCCGACATGCCCTCGATCGTCATCGACGGCCGACAGGGGCGGATCTCAACGAACTGTGGCGATTTTGCGAGCGCCTTCTTCCTCATCGGCAGGCGGATGTTCGTCATCTACATCAACGAGCCCGATGAGGTCTTGCTCTTCATGTCCTACCTCTCGACCGTCCAGCTGCCGGAGGGCTGACGCCGGGCTCCTCCCCGACGATCTGGCCAATGCGCAGTCGCGGTACCCGACCTGCGAGGTAGCCGGCCTCATCAGCCGGCCAGCAGGTCAGTCGGGAAACGCCTCCGGGCCTCGCTCCGCGAGCTCGGAGGCTTCCCGCTGGGCGTCGCCTGCCTCGGGCGGCAGCCACGAGTACGGGTAGCGATCGTCGTCCAGGGCCATGGCTTCCTTCGTCAGGAAGAGCGGGTGGAACGTGTCCACCATGACGGCCAGCTCGTCGGTGGCATCGCGCCCGATCGAGGCCTCCACCGTCCCGGGGTGCGGCCCATGCGGGATCCCCGCCGGGTGGGCGGTGAACGACCCGATCTCCACGCCCCTCCGGCTCATGAAGTTGCCGGCCACGCAGTAGATGACCTCGTCGCTGTTGATGTTCGAGTGGTTGTAGGGGGCCGGGATCGCCAGCGGGTTGGTAGTCGAACTTGCGGGGCACGAACGAACAGACCACGAAGTTCCGGGCCTGGAAGGTCTGGTGGACCGGGGGCGGCTGGTGGACCCGTCCCGTGATCGGCTAGGCCGTGACCCGGTCGGTGGACCGGACGTGGACGACGAACTCGCCGGTCTCCTCGCGGGGCGCAACGTCCTCTGGCGCGTGGATGTCACGCTGGGAGTACGGGGCGTGCTCCAGCAGCTGGCCGTAGTCGTTCCGGTAGCGCTTGGGCGGCTCCAGCTCGGACGGGCACTCCAGCCAGAGCATCCGCTGGGGTGACCCCGGGTCGGGGTCCGGGCGCCAGGTCGTCCCGATCGGCAGGACCAGGTAATCGCCCGGGCCATACCGCAACGGCCCGAAGATCGTGTCGCAGACGCCCGCGCCCTCGTGGACGAAGAGAATCTCGTCTGCCACCCCGTTGCGGTAGAACAGGCCGTCCTCCATCGGTCCGGCCGGGCGGACGATCCCCATCACGACGTCGCGGTTGACGAAGAGTGGGACGCGGCCGGAGACAACGTCCCCGTGCGGCTCCAGGCTCCAGGCCTTCACGAGGCGGTGTCGATGGGCGGGCTCATCGGCACGCTCCACTGCCACGCGACGAACGGCCTCGATTCTGTGGGTCACCGTGGGCGGGACGAGGTGGTACATGAGGGAACTGCGGCCCGAGAACCCCTCGACTCCGAACAGCTCCTCGGCATACAGTCCGCCGTCCGGGCGCCGGTGCTGGGTGTGGCGCTGGGGCGGGACGCTGCCGTTGCGAGCGTAGTACGTGGAACGACTGGCCTCCTCGGGATGAGGAGGCCCGTCTAGTCGGGCCGGGCCCTCCCGCCGGATCGACGGGTCAGGGTTCGATCTGGATCGATTCGACGATTGCCCGAAGCTCGGCCTGGCGCTGGGGCGAGGTCCCGACATAGTCCGTACTCTGGACCACGACCCGAATGCCTTCGACATCGAGTATCCAGAGGTGCCAGCGGCTGCCGGGTCCCTGGGCGTAGATCCCGGGTTCCCAAGGGAAGTAGGACACCGGACAGGCGGAGATATCGGACGGGACCTGCAGGTCGGCGTACTTCCCCGAATACGCCCCAAGCGTGGCGTCGATTGGAGCCGTCACGTCGAGCTTGGGATGATCCACCAGGGCGCTGACGAAGTCGTCGACGGTCGGACCGACCGGGATGTTAGGTGGCGGCTCGTCGCCACAGGGCTCGGCATACAGCCCGCCGCCACGCGAGAAGATCAGGCCAGCCCCGGCGGGCGCCGCCTTTCCCCCGTCGGCCAGGTAGATCGAATGGACGGAACCTCCGATCCATCCGTCGGGGACTGTAAACGTGAAGCGGATCGTGTCGTCCGCGGGCGTTTCGGTACATCCAACCTGCCCGAAGCAGACCCCCATGCCGCCAGGGCCGAAGGGTGTTTCGCCATATCGGCCCGCTGGCAGCGGCGTCTCCGGCCGGATGACCCCGACCGCTGGCGATGGGGTCGGTGACGGGGCGAGGGAGGACGTTGATTTCGGTGACGGGATCGGGGCGGGCGTTGATACTGGCCCACCGAATGAAGATCCGGCGGGACCAAAGGCATAGATGGCGGCGCCGATCACGAGCATGCCGATAACGGCGGCCGCGCCGATGCGAGCTGGAGCAGTCATTCGAGGCAACCTCCATGGGACCCGGAAGTCCCGTTCTTGGGGTGTCTGGTCGATCTCGAGGAGGGCGGCCTCGATAGTCCTGTCCGGGGCATCGGTGGGGCCGAGCTCGAGCCACGCCCGAGCTTCGCGCTCGAACTGTCCGTCGACGCTCATGCCAGGCCTTCCTTCGCGATTGGGGCGATCCGTCCGGCCTCGACGGCCGTTCGCAAGACCCGCGTGGAGTAGTGGAGCCGCGAGCGGGCAGTACCGGCGGGGATGCCGATGATCTCGGCAACCTCGACCAGCGAGTATCCGAGGTAGTGGTGCATAACGAAGACCACCCGCTGGTCCACGGGGAGCCGGCGGAACGCCCGTTCGAGCTCGTCGCGATCGGAGACCAAACGGGTAGGGTCAGGGGTCGATGGCTCGAGATTGGGCAAGACCCGGACGTTGGCCGCCCAGGGACGGTTGCGACGGATCTCGACGTAACAGGCGTTGACGAGGACGCGATGGAACCACGCCTCGATGCGATCGGCGTCCCGCAGGTGCGGGAGCTGGCGCCAGGCACTGACGAGGGCGCTCTGCAGGGCGTCCTCGGCGAGACCCGTGTCGCGAAGGATCCGGAAGGCGACCGCATACAACCGATCGCTGACCTGGTGCACCAGGCCCGCGAAGGCGTCTCGGTCGCCCTTGCGGGCCCGCTCGACCAGGTCTCGATCCACCTCGACCTCCCAGGCGTCGCGCCATTGGCGGCGCGATCTGGAACGTTAGATTCATTGAAGGCGAGAAACGTTCAGCCGCTTCGCCCGCGCGCATCAACCGGCCATGTCCCCACGATCGATTCGCCGCGGACAGTGATACAGGAGTCGAACAGGTCCACGACCGGGCAGACGTGGTTCGGGACGATCGCGACGACCTCGCCGAGGCGACGATTGTTCGCATCGACGATGTCGAGGTCGACCACCAGTGCCGGAGTGTCGATGTCGGCTGGGATGAACCTCCGCCCGCCGTTCACTGGGCTCGAGCTACGACCGGCGTCGCAAGCGATCCCAGGCGGTCGATTGACAGGGTCACGGAATCGCCGGGTTCGAGCCAGCGGCCGAGCGTCGCGTCCTTGACCTCGAGCAGGCAGCCCGTGCCGACGGTCCCCGAACCCAGCATCTCGCCCGCACGCACGTGGACGTCGGTCGAGGCGCGACCGAGCATCTGCCCGAACGAATAGCGCGCCGACGACCACCGGCCGTCCGAAATCTGGGTCCGATGCCCGGCGCTGTCCGTTACGAACGCGGTCATCGCCAGGTCCGGCCCGGTTGCGCCGGGGCGACGTGCGTCGGCGAGCTCGTCCGGGGTCACGAGCCACGGCCCGATCGTCGTCCCGAAGTCCTTGCCCTTGGCCGGCCCCATGCGGAGCGGCATCTCGTCCCGCTGGAGGTCCCGGGCCGACCAGTCGTTGAGCACGAAATAGCCACCAATCGCCTCCTCGGCCCGGTCCGCGGCGAGATCGAAGGCCGGCGTATCCACCAGCGCTCCGATTTCCAGCTCGAAGTCAAGCTCGACCGAGCCGCGTGGCGCCCAAATGGGATCGCCCGGGCCTCGAAGCTCCGATACGTTCGAGAAGTAGAAGACGGGGAGCCGGTACCAGTGCTCCGGGATCTCCCCGCCGCGAAGCCCCCACATCCGGCGGACGTGGCCCTCGAACGCATAGAAGTCGCGGAACGCCGGCGGGCGCAGGATCGGTGGGCCGAAGCGGAGGTCCCCGGCGTCGAGGATCGCGTCGTCGTCGGTGTACGGGGCGCCACCCGCATCCACGATTCCGTCGAGGATCCCCTCCAGCGTCGCGACCCGGAGCCCGCGCGCCAGGTGATCGTCCAGCGTCGTGATGGGCTGACGGAAGAGGACGTCGTTGTGGGCGCGGCGCGGATCCCTGGCCGCGAGGTGCTGTCGCGCAACCTCGAGGTCCAGCCAGCGCTCCGGGGCCGGATTCGTCGCCGCGGGGCCGCCAAGCGCCGCAGCGAGTCGCCAGCCGGCACCGGCCGGTGCGTGTCGCTCGCGAACGTGGGCGATTCGCATCGAGCCAGAAGTCTACGGCTCGCGGCACGGCGGGCACCCGGGCCCGGGACTCCGACGCGAACGCTCGATGTCGCCTTGTGGCACGATCGTCGCGTCACCACGAACCTCCGAGGTCGCCCGTTCATGCGTCTCCAGCGGCGTCGATTCTCCGAAGCGAGCGAGGTCCGCACATTCCCGAAGGGTCGGGTCGAGGTCGTGGAGCTCGAGGACACGGTCATCGGCCGGATGACCTACGAGCCGGGCTGGCGCTGGTCGGTGGACGTGAAGCCCCTCGCCGGCACGGAGTCCTGCCAGTACCACCACCTTGGCATGGTCACGTCCGGTCGGCTGCGGGCACAGATGCCGGACGGCACGGAGCTCGAGGTGGGACCCGGCGACGTCTTTGAGATTCCGCCCGGCCACGACGCGTGGGTCGTCGGCGACGAGCCCTGGATCTCCGTCGACTTCGAGGCGATGCGAACGTACGGCAAGGGCAAGGACGCGCCGGTGGAACGAACCCTCGCGTCCATCGTGATCACCGACATCGTCGACTCCACGGCACGCGCCGCGGAGCTCGGTTCGAGCCGCTGGCGGGACCTCGTCGGCGAGCACAATCGCAAGGCCGGCGCGGCGATCGATCGGCACCGGGGCAAGCTCGTCAAGACGACCGGGGACGGCATCCTCGCCCAGTTCGACGGCGCCGAGCGGGCCGTCCGTGCCGCGGCCGCGATCCGGGATGCCGTCCGTGAGCTCGGCCTGGAGATCCGGGCCGGCGTCCATACTGGAGAGGTCCAGATCACGGACGAGGACATCCGCGGGATCGCGGTCCACACCGCGTCACGGATCATGGCCGTTGCAGCCCCGGGTGAAGTCCTCGTCTCGGCGACCGTCATGGACCTCGTCGACGGCTCCGGCCTGTCCTTCGAAGACGCCGGATCGCACGAACTCAAGGGTCTCCACGGCGCCCGCCAGCTCTACCGCCTGGGCGCGCCAGCCAGCGCCTGAAATCCCCGTCTGACCGCCCAGTCAGGGCGCCCGGCCCGGCCCGAGGCGGCCCGGCGCCCGGCGAATCAATCAACTCAGAAGGGCTTCGCCCGCATCAGCCAGCTGAGGATGAGGACGCCGGCGACCCCGATGATCGCGGAGATCTCGGGACGCAGAGCGGCCTGGGCGGCCGCGACCTCCTCATCCGTGCCAGGGACCCGTGGCGGATCGGTCTTCTTGTCGCCCTGGACGGGCATGCCGAGCGCCTTGCGAACGCGGGTCATGGGCGTGCCCGCGAGCGGGGTCATCACACCGGTGATGACCACCAGCAGCACGATCGCGACCCACGGCCACGCCTTCGAGAAGTGGTCGCCCATGATCGCTGCGGCGATACCGAGCACGAACACGACGATGAGCGCGATCCCCGCAACCATCAGCGAGCCGGACGACATGTCCAGGATGGCCGACAGCCGCGCCCGATCCTTCTCGCTCCGGACCCGGAACATGGCGTACGCGGAAACGCCGTGCGCGGCGAACAGCAGGATCACCGCCATGATGTGGCCGAAGACAACCCAGTCGTACAGGTCCACGCCATCCTCCTTCGGTGCACGATCGGGCCAGTCTCGCCGGTCGCTCGGGCGAATTCAACCCGGCACTTGCAACTGCCGGGGTTCGAATTTCCAACGCTGATGCCGCAGGATCCACCGATACAGGTGGACGGCGTCCCCGATGGGCGCCCAAGCCGGGAGCAGCTGGTGGATCGCGACCTCGTCGAGTCGGCACAGCACGGTGATCAGGCGGCATTCGTCGACCTCGTCTGCATCGCCCAGGCCGGGCGGGAACGGCGGATGGCATCGAACCTCCGCCTGTTGCCGCTCGACGATCCTCCAGCGCCCGACGAACTCCTGGGCATCGCGGAGCGCGACCAGCTCGACCGTGGTTTCCGGCGCCTCAACGCCGGCGAACGGGCGATCCTGGTGCTCCGCCACTACGTGGGCTACGAGCCCAGCGAGATCGCGGCACTCCTCGACCTCTCCCCGGGAACGGTGCGTTCCCGTCTCCACCACGCCCATCGCGCCATGCGCGCCGCCCTGGAAGCGGATGCCCGCACCGCCGTTGTCGGAAGGACCTCAGCATGAACCAGCGCTCCGACATCGACCGCGTGCTCCAGGTCTGGATGGACGACGGCCCCTCGACGATGCCTGACCGCGTCATCGACGTCGTCGCCGACCGGATCAGCGTCCAGCGCCAGCGACGCTCGTGGCGCCCCCTTCGGAGACTTGCCATGAATCCGATCTTCAAGCTCGGGGCCGCTGCCGCCGCGGTCCTCGTCATCGCCGTGGTCGGCTACAACCTGCTGCCTGGGCCATCCGGCCCGGGAGGGCAGGCAACAACTCCGCCGACCGTGCCCACAACCACCGCGCCGCCAAGCGGTCCCATCCCACTGCGCGATGGGGCCCTGGCCGAGGGTCGCTTTCCTGAACAGCGAGAACGATTTCGGCAAGGAGCAGGTCCTGATCACATTCTTACTTGTCGATGGCCTGTTCGGCGATGCGTGTCATTGGGACCTGAACAGCACCGGCACGTCGAGTCAGTCGGGCGACATCGAGGTCGGTCCGACCGTGGACGACCTCGTCGACGCACTCCGCGCGAACACGTCCTACACCTCGTCGACGGCCACCCCAGTCACCTTCGGTCCGTACCAGGGGCAGGAGCTGGAGCTCCAGCTTCCGGGGGACGACGTCCTCTCGACGTGCGACATCGAGGCGGGAGACTCGAGCGGGTCCTATTACGTGTTCCCACGGGCGGCAATCCGTGAACAGGGTCCCAACGACCGCTGGCAGCTGTCCATCATCGACGTTGGGGGGACCCGCCTGGTCGTCCTCCTCAGTTACTTCGTTGGGACACCCCCGGCTGACGTCGAGGCGGCACGGGCCATCGTCGAATCATTCGAGTTCACGCCGTAGCCGGGAACAGCATGCCCGGAATGCCCCGCTGACGATCGTCGCAACGCCGCTGACTCGTTGCCCGCGTGGCGGCTTCGGCCGCCCATGAACCGCCACACATGGGAGTCAGGCTGGCTGATTCCCGTTGCCCGACATCTCTTTCCGATCAAAACCGTGAACGAAACAAGGAGACGACATGCTTCGCACTACCTTTGGTCGAGCCCTGGTTCTTGGCTTCATCGGCGCGATGGTCTCGATCGGGATCGTCGCAGCGACGCCCGGAGCGGGCGCGGTCGGAACGATCCTCTCGGTCGGGACCCTCCCGGCCGGGGTCAACATCCACACCGAGGACCTGAAGCTCAAGACTCGCGACGACATCCAGGTCGTCACCCAGACCATCACGATCGCCCCCGGCGGGCACACCGGCTGGCACAGCCACCCGGGACCGGTGTTCGTGACAATCGCTTCCGGGACGATGACGTTCTACGACGCGGACGACCCGACCTGCACCGCCGGGACGTACGCGACCGGCGCCACGTTCGTCGACCGCGGCGGCGGCCACGTCCATATCGCACGCAATGAAGGCAGCGTGGCCATGGTGCTCTACGCCACCTACCTCGTTCCGGTCGGCGCTCCGATCCGAACGGACGCCCCAAACCCTGGCACCTGCCCATTCTGAGCAGTTCAGCATCAGAGCTCCGAGCGTGGCCAGCCCGTGCTCGGAGCTTTGTGATTCCGCGTCCCTCGCGGTGACCCTCTCGCCGAAGCCCAGCGACCCGTCATACGTTCCGATCGCCGCGCCCGTGCGACACTGCGCAGCCATGAACGACCTTCGGGCTCAGGCCGATCGGCTCGAGGCTGCCGTCGCCGCGATCCTTGCCCTCCGGCCTCGACTGGAATCGGGCGCCCCGTGGCCGCTCGCCGAGCTCTACGGCACAGAGGTCGAGGCCAGCTGGGGCCCGCCCGAGCTGTTGGCCCACCTCGACGAGATGCTCCCCTACTGGCTCGGCGAGGTGGAGCGCATCCTCGACACCGAAGCCGCGGCGCCCGTCCCGTTCGGGCGGGTCGCAGAGGACGGCATCCGGATCGGGGTGATCGGGCGCGACCGAAGCGTTCCGATCCGGGAACTGCTCGCCCGGTTG